>VAZT01000638.1 GCA_005884825.1 Alphaproteobacteria bacterium | reverse complement strand
AAGTTGCACTGGATCAGTGACACGCTGCCAAACGTGCCCAGATCGTTGGCAAAAACGTTCGGGCCGAACCAGGGAAAGCTCGGGTCGTCGTTGTTGCGGTCGTAGTGGGCCAGGCCTCCGTCCGCGAGCGGCACCACCAACTCGAAGTTGCCGCGCGACCCGAACCGGCCTTGAATCAACGACGGGATGCCGGTCGCGCCGGTGACCGGTTTCCCGCCGGTATTCACTGGATCCGGTCCGAACCAATGGAATCCCGGGCCGGAGTCGCGCGAGAAGTGCAGTAACTGGCCGTTGTGAATGGCGACCACCTCGAGGTTGCCCGTACTTCCGAAGTTGCTCTGGATCAGGGAGACCGCGCTGAGCACCCCCACATCGGCGCCGAAAATGTTGGGACCGAACCAGGGGAAGCTGGGATCGTCGTTGTTGCGGTCTGGTCATCCCATCGACGCCCGGGCTGTGGCCGGTGGAGCCCAAACTGCTCCCATCGTCACCGAGAACCCGACCGAGATCAGGTAGAGCACCATCGCGAAAGCGAGGCCATGAAACCCCGATGCTTACGGCGGCCGACAGGGCATCGCTCATGCCATCGAGCCGGTAGCGATCACTATTTCGGCGGGTTCAGCTGCTTCCACGGATCTTTGACCATCGGGATCGTCGCGATCTCGACATTGACGAGCTTGCCGTCCTGCTTCTGGACGCGCCGGATATACACATTCTGGACAATGTCCCGGGTCTCGGGGTCGATCATGATCGGCCCACGCGGGCTGTCCGGGTTCTTCCACCCCTTGAAGAACGCCATCGCTTCATCCGCCGTAAACTTTCCCTGCGTCGCCTTGACCAGACCGAACACCGCGACCATCCCGTCCCAGGCATTGACGGACAGGAAGTTGGGGATAGCGGTGTCGGCATATTCACGCTTCCAGGCAGCAAGGAAGGCCTCGTTTGCCGGACGTTTGCCGGCGGTCGAATAATTGCCGGAAGTAATCAGGCCCAGCGGAATATCGCCCATCGCCGGCAATTGCTCGTCGGGCAGCAGGTCTTGTGCCGAAGTGATCTGAATGCTGGCCTCGCGCAGCCCGAGATCCCTGACCGCATTGACGAGCGCGGTCGCCTGGGTGCTCGGTATCCAGAAGAACACGACGTCGGGCTTGGCGTCCTTGATGCGCTGCACGAACGGGGCGAAATCGGGATTGTTCGGGGGAATGCGGACGGCACCGACGATCTGGCCGCCGCCGTCGGTGAAGCCCTTGGCGAAGGAAGCTTCCGAATCATGCCCGGGGATGAAGTCGCTGACGGCGGTATAGCCCTTCTTCCAGCCCTGCTCTGCCGCCCATTTCCCAATCGGATAGCCCTGCTGCCAGAGCGTGAACGACACTCGCGCGACATAGGGTGAGATGCGCGGAATTGCGGAGCCACCGGCGGCGATGCTGATCAGGAGCGGCACCTTCGCCTCGGCGGTCAGCGGCGCAATCGCCGCGGCCACCGGGGACAGGATGACACCCGTCAAGAGCTGCACGTGCTCGCGCGTAATCAACTCCTGAGCAAGCCGCTTGCCGACTTCCGGATTGGACGTGTCGTCTCGCCGCATGATTTCGAGCTTTATCCCCGGCGGCAGCTCCTTCTCGTGCTCCTTCACGTATAGGTCGACAGCTTTTTGCGCCTGGTCCGCGGCTTGCGCGACAAAGCCGGAATAGCTGCTGATGTTCCCGATCTTTACCACCGTTTGGGCCGCCGCCGGCGGCGACAGCACGAGAACCGCAGTTGCCGCGCAGGCGAGCGTTAGTACGGACCTTCCGTATGGCATTCGATCTCCCATTATTTCAACGGGTTCAGTTCCTTCCAAGGATCCGTGACCATCGGGATCGTTGCGATTTCGATGTTGGCAAGAACCTCACCCTGCTTTTCGAAGTGGCGGATGTAGACGTTCTGCACGATGTCGCGGGTTTCCGGATCGATCATGATCGGCCCCCGCGGACTGTTCGGGTCCTTCCAGTGGGATAGGAAGGCCACCGCCTGATACAGCTATGCCGTCGGCGAGAAATTCTTGCTCGGGGTCGCTCGACATATTCACGAACGGCAGCACAACAACCGAGGGCTTGTCGGGGAGTGTTAAGACTGGTGGTGATCGGCTCGCCGCACTGGTGCTGACGAGATCGCGCACTCGATAAACCCGGACTGGGCGGGCAATGTTCTTGACCTGCTGCTCGCCCAGATCCTCAAAGGCAAAGGCCACCTTGTCGCGCACCTGGTCCCGAACGACGCGGCTGACGCAAATCCCGCCCGGTTCCGCCAGCCCTTCCAGCCGCGCCGCGACGTTCACCCCATCCCCGAAGATGTCGTGCGCCTC
>VAZT01000637.1 GCA_005884825.1 Alphaproteobacteria bacterium | reverse complement strand
ATAATCGGCCATGCTCACGGCGATAACTCCTGAAACAGTTGGCAACCCCCGACACTAGCAGATTTTTGCTAGATTCTCAACAGATTTCATGTGAGTAAGGCAACCCAAACGAGAGACGGCCTAGGCGTTGATGTAGGTGCAACCCACACCCGGCGCCGAGCACTATCGAGAAATCGCCGGCAAGCTACGTGAGAATGCGAGGGCGCGTCGGTTCCCTTGCGCTCGGAAGGAGGTCCTCCATCTGGCAGACCGCCTTGAGATCCGAGCCGATCATTGCGACAGGCGGTTGCGCCCAGTGACTTACGGGCGCACCGCCGGGGCGTCCATCGGCATACCGCCGGCCCGCTCCATCAGGTAAAGTTCGAGGGCGACGGCCTGTGGAGCACCATAGTCGAAGGGCTCGGCGCGCACGGCGGTCATGCAGTTGCGCAGACGGCGCTGCAGCGAGCCGAGGCTCTGCCATTCGAGGCGGTAGATCGGGTAGCCGGTCGGGTGTCCTTGCGGGATTACGCTACCGGCGAGGCGCTTGCCCCAATTGTCGTCATGGCACTGGCTGCAGGACAGGTTGAGTTGCCCTTCGCGCTGGTGGAACAGTTCCTTGCCCAGGTCGAGAAACGGGCGCAGGGTGGGGCTCGCGGTTACCGTGATCGGCACGCCACGCGACTGACGGGCGACAAACGCGGTCAGCGCGAGCAAATCTTCGCTTTCCCAAGCCAGCGGCTCGGCCCCCTGATGCTCGCTGCGGCAGCGGTTGACCCGCTGCTCGAGGTCGAGCGGGCGGGCCAGGACGGGGTCGAACGCCGGATAACGGGCGGCGACTCCCTTCATGCTGACCGCGGCATCGCCATGACAATCCTGACAGGATTTCGCGGCGGCATCCGCTTTTCTGGCCCATAGGCTTTCGCCTTGCAGGACCCAGAGCATGCCGGGGTTGGCCGTCTCGTCGTCCTGCATCGCGCGGATTTCGGGGCGGGCGAAATCATAGCCGGAGCGCCTCGCGTCGAGCGCAATCTCGGCTGCCGCCGCCGTTGCGGCGGCCAGCGCGAGCCCCGCCGCGAGTAATGTCCTCATTCCACGGTGATTTGACGGATCTCACTCTGAATCTGACCATTATCGTCGATCCAGCTGAAGACCAGCTCGCCGCTCTCCGTCGCTACCGTCGAAAAGGCGATGAACGGGTTCGCCGACATCGCCGGGAACAGCTCAGCCCGGAACACCTCCTCCCCGTTGTACGTGCAAGTGAAGCGGCTGATGATGTCGCGGGGTATCACCGCGCCCTTGTTGTCGAGGCGATAGCCGGTCTCCATCGGATGTTGGATCAAGGTCTTGATCTCGATGATTTCGCCACGTTTTGCGCGCGGTGGGAAGTTGATCAATACCCGCGCCATCGGCTCTTCACTGCTCGGTGCAGGCCGCCAAGGTCACGATGACGTCGGCGCTGTCGGACCAGAAGCTGCCATCGGCGAGCCGGGCGATCGCGATGACCTTTTGCGAGTCGGCGAGCCGGATACGGGTCGCGACGGAAGCCTTCCCGGCGCGCGGCCCGAGGTGGAAAGCGGCGATATAAGGCTGCGGGTTTTTCTGGTTGAATATATGGATGCTCTCGACGTGGTCGGCCTCGGTCATCGGGCTCTCGACCGACACGGTCAGCGGCACGGTATTGCCGTTTTCGACGATCGACGGCAATTCGAGCTTGACCTTGCCGGGCGCGAGCGGCGCCTCGCCGGTGAGATCGCGGATCGCCCCTGCCATCGCCTCCTCCGTCGCGCCGGCTGCGGGCACGAACGAGGCAAGCCCGATCCCCGAAGCCGCCAACAGGATCCGACGGCGGGTCAACAGCAGTTGCATCGCTCAAGGCACCTCGATCAGTCACGCAACGTCAGCAGGAACGCTATCACATCCTCGATCTGCTCGGTTGTCAGGATCGGCTTGCCGCGCCAGGCCAGTCCGACGCGGGTGAGTCCCTCCACCCGGTAATACGCCGGCATGATCGTGTCGGGGTTGAGGCGCGTGGGGTCGACGAGACGCAGCCTCAGCTGGCCCTCGGACCAACGCGAACCGGCACCCGCCAGATCCGGCGCGAGCGTCCCCTGGAATTTTTCTTCTGGAAACGGGCCGGTGTGGCACAACAGACAGGCGCCGAGCCGGCGATCGACCACGATCTCCCGGCCGCGGACCGGGTCTCCGGCCGCCCCGGTCAGCGAGCTGGGAATCGCGTCGCCGACGACCGTGTCTTCTGGCGCGACGGCGGCGGTCAGCGCCAACAGCGCCAATCCCGCGGCGACGGCATCAGCCGAACGTTTCTGCCGTGATCGTGCGGAACCAGGCTTCCGCATAAGCCGCCTCGAGCGCGCGAAAATCGGCCGGTGCATCGATCGGGCTGACCCCGCCCGCCCCCTCGACATCGGCCAGCTGCCCGCCTGCGGGATGATAGACGCCGGCGATCGAGATCCCGTAATCGGGCGCCACCAGGCTGTAGCAGGTATTGATCAGCTTGGGCGGCGGGGGAGCCTCGCCATGCAGCAGCGCGGCGACGGCATCGGCGCAGACTTTCGCCTGGGCGTGGGCGGCAAAGGCCGATTTCGGCATGGCGCCGGCGATCGCGGCGTCGCCGATCACGTGGATGTTCGGCTGCAGGCGCGATTCGAAGCTCACCGGATCGATCGGACACCAGCCGGTTGCGTCGGCGACGCCCGCGAGCTGCGCAACGCCGGCCGCCCGCTGCGGCGGAATGATGTTGGCCACATCGGCCTTGTAGCTGGCGAAATCGGTCACGAGGGTGCGCGTCTTCGCATCGACCGAGACGACCTTCCCGCCGTTCGACAATGACACCCACTCGATGAGCTCAGGATAGAGCTGCTGCCAGG
>VAZT01000636.1 GCA_005884825.1 Alphaproteobacteria bacterium | reverse complement strand
ATCTACGGCGAGACGCTACACCAATACTTGCTGTACACTGCCGAGGACTATAAGCGCCCGGGTGGGCAGATGTTCCACACCTACCCGTCGCTGAAATTCGCCAAGGACCAGGAGGCGCTGTGGGCGGCGACGAATCACGGCGCCATTCAGGCGGTCGCGACCGACGAGGTCTGCTGCCCGTTGAAGGTCAAATTGCAGGGACGGCGCATCGACGACACGACCGGCGGCAATTCCGGGGTCGAACCGCGGCTATCGTTGATGTATACGCACATGGTCGAGAAGCGGGGCTACAGTCTCGCCGATTTTGTCGGCCTCACCTCAACGAATGCGGCGCGCATCATGGGCCTCTACCCGCGCAAGGGCGCGCTGGCGGTCGGCTCCGACGCCGATATCGTCTTGCTCGACCCGCGCTCCCGGCGGGTCATACGCAAGGAGGATCTGCACGAGACCGACTACACGCCGTGGGAGGGCCACGAAGTTGCCGCGTGGCCGAGCATGACGATCCTGCGCGGCAAAATCGTCGTCGAGAACGGCCAATTCCATGCCAGCCTCGGCGACGGCCAGTTCCTGCCGCGCAAGATCCCGGACGAAATCCGCTTCCGCCCCGCTGTTTGAACCCTGGCCCGGGTTCTTGTCGATCCCGCTCGCGATAGTGCCGAGACGCGGCATTGGAGATTGGCGTAGAATGTTCACCTGGTCGGGTGCATACGCTAATTCCGGCCGGCGACCAGAGCGCGGGCGATGATCCCGGCCCGGATCTCGGCGGCGCCCTCGAAGAAGTTGGGGATGCGGTCGGGGTAGCGGTCAGCTTTCCCACCCTGATCCCGAGGGGCGGCGAATGGGAGAGGGCATCATTTATTTGCTGACCAGCTTCTGGCTGGGCGCCGTCCACGCGGCCACGCCGGGGCATGGAAAGACCATTGCAGCTTCGTATATCGTCGGCGTGCGCGGGCGTCCCGTCGACGCGCTGGTCCTCGGCATCTTTGTCACTCTATCGCACACGAGCGGGATTGTCGTTGTCGCTGTTCTCGCGACCCTCGGCTCCGCGTGGCTAATCCCTCAACGAATCGAGGCATACCTCGCCGTCGGGACCGGGATCCTCGTCATCGGGATCGGTTGCTGGATGCTGCGAACACAGATGCGCCTAATGCCGGTGGCCGCGGAGAATCACGCGCGCCCTCATCCTTATATGGGGTGCCTCCGGGTCAAGGGGTTTTTGTTTGGTTTGGTGATCGGTGAAGTGGTGCATCGAAGTACAGTTTCTTTGTTCGATCGGGCACCGTTTCTCCGTCCCGACCTGGTTTTGCGGGGGCGGCGCGCGCAGCCGCGGTCAAGGCTGGCCGCAGGCCACCGCCGGAGGCGGCGCGCAGCGGCCTTGAGGGCGGCGAGCACGGCGCCACCCTTGGCCGGGTCGGGGTGGCCGTCTGGCGGCGGTCAGCGGGTGAGCCTGGAGCGTGGGCCTTGGCGCAGAGCGAGCGCGGGGCTCGCATCACCTTATATCCGGTCGAGCGGCACCGCGCTCGCAACCCTAATTCCTCATGCACGGTCGAGGAGCTGGCCCAACAGCGATGGGACCTATCTGAGAGAGCGGCAGTGTTTGGCCCGCGGATGAGCACGGTCACGCATCCCTCCCGGCGCACGCCCCGCCGCCCCGGCTCAGCCTGGCATGGCGGCGCGCAGCCGGGCGCCGTTCGGCACCAGGCCGCTCTCCAGGTAGCGCCACAGCGCCACCATCAGCTTGCGCGCGAGGGCCGCGATGGCGGTCTTGCGCACCCCGCCCTTGAGGACCCCGACCCGGTCGTCAAACCACCGGCTCAAGGCGCTGCTCGGCTGATGGCGCCGCCACAGCCAGGCGAGCTCGATGGCGGCGGTGCGGGCGCGCGGATTGCCGCTCTTGCCGATGCCCTGGTCACGGCGCGCGGCGCCGCTGTCGTAAGGCGTGCCGGTCAGGCCAAAATAACCGCCGAGCTGGCGGCGATTGTCGAACCGCCGATAGAACACCTCGTTGACCAGCAAGCGGGCGCTGGCCGGGCCGATGCCGACCAGCTGCGTCAGCTGGTGGACCTTGGCCGCCGAGCTTCCCGCTGCCGCGGCGGCTTCGAGCTCCCGGCTCTCGGCCTCGAGGTTGGCGATCTGCTCGGCGACCAGACGCAGCCGGGCATGCTCGCGGGTCATCTCGGCAAGCAGCGCCGGCGGTACGGCATGGCCATCGCCGGTGCGCAGCTGACCGAGCCGCGCCGCAAAGCCGGGGTGCCGCGGCTGCGCGTCGCGGATCCCCTGGGCATGCAGCAGCGCCTTGATGCGGTTGACATGAGCGCCGCGCTCGCTGATCAGGCGCTGGCGCTCGCGGGTCCGCCGGCGGGCATCCTCCTCGGCGATCGAGGGCACCGGCGCCATGCTGCACACCTTGGGCTCGCCCCGGCAATAGGCGAGCAGCGTGCGCATCAGCTGTTCGAGATCGAGGCGGTCGGTCTTGGCCCGCCGCGCCCGCCGGCTCA
>VAZT01000635.1 GCA_005884825.1 Alphaproteobacteria bacterium | reverse complement strand
ACGGCGTCGGCGAAAGAGATGTCCTGCGCCGCCTCCGACGTGCCGATGATTAGCCCCGTGTCCTGCTGCGGGAAGAAACCCTTTGGGATGACGGCGAAGAGATAACCGGTCGCGACCAATGTCGCGACGAACACGGCAAAGGTCGTCCGGTGGTGGCGGAGCGCCACATCCAGGCTCTTGCGGTAGCCGGCGAGGAAAAGGTCGAAGCCGCGCTCCGACAGCGCGTAGAGGCGGCCGTGCCGGACCTGGTGTTTGCTGCGCATGAAGCGCGAGCACATCATCGGCGTCAGGGTCAGCGAGACGAGCATGGAGACGAGGATCGTCACCGACACGGTAATGCCGAACTCGCGGAACAACCGGCCGACGATCCCGCCCATCAGGAACAGCGGTATGAACACGGCGATGAGCGAGAGGCTGATCGACACGATCGTAAAGCCGATCTCACCGGCGCCCTTGATCGCCGCCTCCATCGGGCTCAGCCCATCCTCGAGATGGCGGTCGATGTTCTCGAGCATGACGATCGCGTCGTCGACGACAAAGCCGACCGCGATCGTCAGCGCCATCAGCGACAAATTGTCGAGGCTGTAGCCCAGCACGTACATGATCGCGAAAGTGCCGACAAGCGCCAACGGCACGGCGACGCTCGGGATTATTGTCGCCCACAGGCTGCGCAGGAAAACGAAGATAACCGCCACGACGAGAGCGATGGTGAGCAGCAATGTAAATTGAACGTCGGCGACGGAAGCGCGGATCGTCTGCGTGCGGTCGCTCAGCACTTGGACCTTGACCGTCGGCGGGATCGCCGCCTGCAGCTGCGGCAAAGCGGCCTTGATGCTGTCCACGGTCTGGATGACATTGGCGCCCGGCAATTTGAAAATCGGCAGCAGAATCGCCTGCTTGCCGTTGGCAAAGGCCGCAAGACGGGTATTTTCCGGTGCGTCGATAGCGTGGCCGATGTCGCGGATCCGCACTGGGGCGCCGTTTTTGTAGGCGACGATGACGTCGTTCCAAGGCGCGGCATTGAGCATCTGGCCATTGTCGTAGATCGTGAAAGTTCGGGTCTTCCCGTCGATGGTTCCCTTTGGGCTGACGGTGGTCGCGTTGACGATTACTCCGCGCAGATCCTCGAGCGAGAGGCCGAAGGAAGCGACTTTCGCCGGATCGATCTGGATGCGCACGGCCGGCTTTTGCTGGCCACCGATCTCCACGTTGGCGACACCGGAGATCTGGCTGATGTGCTGGTCGAGGATGGTCTCGGCGTAGTCGTCGACCTCGGTCAGCGGGACCGTGTCCGAGGTCAGAGCGAGGACAAGGATCGGCGAATCCGCCGGATTGACCTTGCGGTAGGTCGGCGGTGACGGGAGGTTCTTCGGCAATTGCCCGCTCGCCGCATTGATCGCCGTCTGAATGTCCTGCGCCGCGCCGTCGATGTTGCGCGCGAGATCGAACTGGACCGTGATCGAGCTGTTGCCGAGCGCGCTGCTCGACGTCATCTGCGTAACACCCGGGATCTGCCCGAACTGCCGCTCCAGCGGCTGGGTGACCGAGGACGCCATGATCTCGGGGCTGGCGCCGGGCAACTGCGTCGTGACCAGGATCGTCGGGAAATCGACTTGCGGCAGCGGGGCTACCGGAAGGAGCGGATAGGCCGCTGCGCCGATCAGCAAGATCCCGGCCATCAAGAGCGAGGTCGCAATCGGCCGCGCGATGAACGCGCTCGAAATATTCATTTGGTGTTCCCTTTGCGTGGGGGGCGAGCGCCGGCGGTCAACCCTTGGCGGCGGGGCTGTTTACCTCGACGCGAGCGCCGGGCTGGAGGCGATATTGCCCGGCCGTCACGACCCGTTCCCCAGCTGCCACGCCATCGTCGACAATGGCAACGCCGCCGCTGACCTGGCCTACTTTGAGAGGCCGGGTTTCGACAGTACTGTCGGGCTTGACGACGTAGGCGTAATAGCCGTTCTGCCCGCGCTGCAGCGCACTCGACGGCAGGGTCACGACATTTGGCGCAGTGCGCGCGAGAAGGCGGATGTTGAGATACTCGCCCGGCCACAGCGCGCCATCTTTATTCGGGAAAGTGCCCTTGATCCGCATTGTGCCGGTGGTCTGAGCAATCTGGTTGTCGAGGACCGCTATCGTGCCTTCAGCCAGCTGCTCGTCATTGTCGCGGTCCATTGCGAAGATGCGGACCGGACCGGACTTCAATGCCGATTGGACCGAGGCGAGCTCGCTTTCCGGCAAAGTGAAGATGACGGAAATCGGCTGGAGTTGGGTGACGACGACAAGGCCCGTCGCATCGGTCGCATGCACGATGTTGCCCTGATCGACGAGTCGGATGCCGGTCCGGCCGGTAAGCGGGGAGGTAATCGTCGTGTAGTCGAGCTGGGTTTTGGCGCTGTCGATCGCCGCCTGGTCGCCGCGGATCTGCGCCTCGAGTTGGGTTACCGTCGCCCGCTGCGTGTCGACTTGCTGTTTTGGGGCGAAGTTGCGCGTCGCAAGATCGCTGAACCGTTGCAGGTCGAGTTTCGCATTGGCGAGATTGGCTTCGTCCT
>VAZT01000634.1 GCA_005884825.1 Alphaproteobacteria bacterium | reverse complement strand
TGGTCGGCCGAGGTGTGCCAGAAGCTCACTCCGCGGACGCGCATTTTACGAACGGCTTGCGCGCAACCGCTGATTATCGACCGCAGCAGATCGTCTAGCAGCCAAGTAAGCCCCAGTATAGCCGAAGCAAGGCCACTGCTGAAGGCCAAGGCGACTGTAGTCGCAGTATACAACACTGGGCTTGGCAAACCGGTCGGATCGACGACTACTCCGAAGGATGGGCAGCAGCTTGAATGAGGAAGAAGGGCCCAGCACATCGACCGCGACCCACGTTCAAGTACACTCGCTGCGTTGACGGGATTTGACTGGGCTGCTTTAGGCGAACATCTCGGGTCTGATCTCGGAGACTTCGATCATCACATCCGCCGGCAGATTGGCTCTCCGCGCGGCGATGCGGATCGCCTCGGCATTCGGCGCCTCGTAGAGGCAATAGGTCTTTCGCTTGTCGGGACTGAGGAACGAGAACAGCCACCTGACCCCTTCCTCATCGTTGATGCGGATGATGTTGTCGGCGATGTCCTTGGTCGCCTCGACCTCCTCGGCAAAATTTCGCTCTATCAAAAAGCGCGGCATGACATCCTCCTTTGTTGTGCCAAATCAACGGCCGAGCAATCGAATCTTCTGCTGTAGCGCCGCCATGCCGATGCGCTCGGCGCTCGCCGCTGCGGCTGCGATCAGCTTCGCGGCGTGGTCGTGATCGCGTGGGCGACCGCGCGCTCGCAGCATGAGGCCAAATTCGTGCTTGGTGTGGGCGAGCCACGGCCAAGCCTGCAACTGCTCGTCCATCGTCAATGCCGCTGCGAAATGCTCTTCGGCCTCCCCCCAATCGCCGAGGGTTGCGGCGAGCATGCCTAGATAACGGGCGGCAGAGCCACAGCACACGGTGGTCGTGGGAGCGATCACCGCCAAGTCTCGGTAGGGCAGCAGCAGATCGTAGAGGCGCTCGGCTTGATCGACATCAACGAGTCGGCTGCAGACCTCAGCAAGATAAGACAATGTCAGGGTGCGTTTGGCGTCGAACGGGAAAGCAAAGCCGCCGGCCGCCAGATCCTCGAATGATTTGCGGGCCGCGTCGTGAAAGCCGAGATCGCTGGCGATCAATGCCATGCCTGGCCGCCACGCCGCGTCCCGCGGGTTCTCGTCGATGAAACGCCGCAATATCGGGGCCACTTCGGCAAGGCGCCCCTGCTCGCGGCGGATCGTAAACATCTGCACGCCATAGACGCCGTCGGCGTATTCGTTGCGGAACTCCCGCGCGGCTTCGAGTGCCTGCCCCGCCAGGCGCTCTGCTTCAGCAAATTCGCCGCTGAGGATCGCCCGCATAGCGCGGCCACTGACATTGAAGTATAAATGCGTGTTCAACTCGTGCTGTTGGAGGCTCCCACCATGCTCGTCCAGTGCCCTGCGGATATCCAAAAACTGCGATGCCGAATAGGGATATCCCGTGCGGGCGGCTCTCTCGCACAACAGAACGTCCAAGAGCGCTCTGCGATCGCCGAGATGACGGGCCATATCTGTGGCGGCACGTGACAGCTCGTTTGCGCGTTCGACTTCACCACGGTCGAGCAATGCACGGCCGAGCTGGCTTAGGACCCGGCAGCGCAGCACCGTTTCGCCGGGATCCAAGGCAACGAGAGCCGCTTCCAGCAGCTCGACCGAAGCGCGTTCGGCGCCGGTATACAGCTCTGTATCTTCGACACCCAACGCCGCCCGCGCCAGGCCAACGGGCGAACCCACCTCAAGGGCGAGCGCCGCCGCCTCTTTGAACGTCGCCAGGGCATCGCGCAGACGCTCTGTTCGATCGAGTGCGCTGCCCAGCGCCAACAGCAATTCGAGAACCTGGCGCTGTGCCTGTGGCAACCCTCGCGCCAGCTGCAGACCGCGCTCGAAATGCGCGGCGGCCGCCAATCCGGCAAATCGCCCCAGGGCGCCTTCTCCCGCCCGCAACCAATGCGGCACGGCTTGCTCCGGCAGTTCCGCCGCCGTGTAGTGCTGGGCGATGATTTCAGGCTCAACGGCACCCGATTGCATTGCCTCCAAGGCAAAAGCGACGTCGCGATGATATTGGCGGCGGCGCGCCAGCAGCAACGACTGATAGGCCGCCTCCTGGATCAGTGCATGGCGGAACACGTAAGCGCCGTACCGTGCGGAGCCGGCCGGAAGGACGATCTCCGAGCCGACCAACCCTTCCAGAGAGGGTGCAATCGCCTCGCTTTTTTTGCCGGTGACCGCGCACAACAACTGCGTGTCGAACTCACGCCCAATCACTGCAGCCAGCTGGGCCAGCTCCCTGGCTTCGCCGCCAAGCCGATCGAGACGAGCCAATAGAGAGGCCTGCAATGTTTCAGGGATGTGGCTCTCGTCTGAGGTCTTGCCGTCTTCCAGAGCCGATTTGGTCAGTTCTTCAATGAACAGTGGCACTCCGCCGGCGCGTTCGCCAATGATTGCGACGATCTCTTCCGACAGCATCGCACCGCCGGCTGCCCGCGCCACCTCAACCGCCTGACCCCGGCTCAGGCGGTTGAGCGTCAGCGTCGTGACATGCGGGTGACGGGTCCAATCAGGCCGAAACTCTGGGCGGTGCGTGATCAGGACCAGGATCCGCGAGCTGGCCATGCGTGCGAGCAGACGCTCGATCAGATCGCGGGTCGCCGCATCGATCCAATGGGCGTCTTCGAGCACATAGGGTACGGTATTGCCTACTGCGAGGCCGAGCAGCTGATCGACCAGCGCCCGCATCAGGCGCTCGTTGCGCTGCTCTGGCGTCAGGTCGAGGAGCACGCCATAACGGTCATCGGGCAGCGACAGCAGCGGGGCGAGCAGTGCTGCGCTTTCGCGCACATTGTCGGCCCCTTGCCGGATCAGCGCCTCGAGCTTGTCCAGCCTCTCCTCTGGTCCGTCCTCGTCGAGAAAGCCCGCGGCGTAACGCAGGTGACGGATCACCGGGTGCAAGGCGCTGGCGGCGTGGAACGGTGCGCACTGCATGCGGATCCGCGTCGGCGGCGAGGATGCCGTCAAGAGCCTCTCGTGCAACATCTGGACAAGCCGCGACTTGCCGATCCCGGCTTCGCCTGCCAACAGTACGGCTTGCCCTTCGCCGGTTGCCGCGCGCTCGAACCTTTCGAGCAGCAGCGCCATCTCCTGCTGGCGGCCGACAAAGGGGGTGAGCCGGCCGGCGCGCGCCTCGAAGCGACTCTCCACCGGCCGCTCGCCGACGACACGCCAAGCCCGGACCGGCTCGGCAAAACCCTTGAGGTTCTGCGGGCCGATGTCCTCGAGTGCGAAAGCAGCGCCGATGAGCTGCCGTGTCAGCTCATCGATGACCACCTGGTCCGGCTCTGCCAGAGCTTCTAGCCGTGCTGCGAGGTTCGGCGTCTCGCCGGCGACGGCGCCGGTTTGGCGGCGCCCGGCAGTATCGAGATCGCCGACGACGACAGGACCGGAAGCGATCCCCGCATGCGCCCGCAGCGACAATTCACGGACTGCAATGATTGCGTCTAGGCCGGCGAGCACGGCCTGAGCAGCGTTGTCCTCATCAGCGTGCGGCCAACCAAAATAAGCGATGATACCGTCGCCGAGAAAATTCGCGACATAGCCGCCGTGTCGGACCACGGCGCCGCTCACCGCATCCTGGTAGCGGCGGATCAGCTCCCGCAGATCCTCCGGATCGAAGCGACGCGACAATTCGGTCGAACCGACCAGATCGCAGAACAGCACCGTCAGCTGGCGCCGCTCGGCGTCGCGGCTCGGGGTGTCCGGAGCAGCACCGAGGACACTTTCGCTCGTCCGCTGGACGATTGCGCGCAGCAGCCTGCGGCGGTGGCCGAGCGATAAGCCCAGCTCCTTCAAATCCTCGTCGCTGAGCTCGGGCAGGACATCAAGATCGATGTCACTCGCGGCGAAAGTCTCGGCGTGCTGTGCCAATCCGATCTGCTCGAGCCAGCATCGCAGCTCATCCGACATCGGGGTGGCCCTACCCCCAGCGCGGCCCAGCTTCGCCGAGAACGCCGAGCGCCGATTTGCCGACGACCTCGTGCACGGTCATCGCGTTGGCCGGGTGGAACCGGCCGCAGCGTGCATCACGGTAGAGCCGTTCGAGCTCGTCGCCCTTGAACATCCCGCGGCCGCCCGACACGTCCATTGCCCGGTCAACGGCGCTGAAGGCCCCTTCGACGCAATGGTACTTTGCCGCTACCAGCTTGGCCGGCCACATATCGCCGTGATCAACGACATTCGTCCAATCCTCGGCGATGCGGTCCGCGTGCGCGATCATCCCCTCCAATTCGATCACGATGTCGGCGATCGCATGCTGAATTTCCGGGTGATAGGCCATCGAGCGCGTCATCTCGGCGACCGA
>VAZT01000633.1 GCA_005884825.1 Alphaproteobacteria bacterium | reverse complement strand
CTCAATGCACCCGCTCGTATTTCTGCAATGAGCGGATGTAGGCCGGCCGCGGCGTATCGGGAAAGAATTGCGGCCACTGCGTCCATGACACCTCGCCGACATAGAGGTCGCCGCGCGAGTCGACGCTCAGACCGTGCGGGCCGAGGAAAGCGGTCGGCGCGGTGCCGGCGTGCATGTCGCCAAAGCGCGACAGCAGCTTGCCCTGGTTGTCGACGATGCTGACCCGCGGGCCGAGGTTCGGGCTGTTCCGGTTGACCGGCTGCACCGGCCCGAGTTCGCCGATATAGCAGACCGGGTGGCGTGTATAGTCCATGTAGAGCCCGCACGGCCGGTGCAGATTATTCCATTGCGTCTCGTACTTGCCGTTGCCGTCGAATACCTGGACGCGATGGTTCTCGCGGTCGGCGACATAGACCCAGCCGTCGGCGTCGGTGCAGATGTTGTGCACGATGTTGAACTCGCCGGGATTGGTGCCGGGCTCGCCCCACGACATCAGCAATTTCCCGTTAGGCGAGTATTTGTGCACCTTGGCGTTGCCATAGCCGTCGGAGACGTAGATCTCCCCGTTCGGCGACAATGCCGTGTGCGTGCAGCGGTGGAACGGCTCGCCGCTCATATAGGGCGCCGGCTTGCCGGGCACGCCAAGCTCGAGCAACACCTTGCCGTCGAGCGAGCATTTCCGGACGAAATGCCCGCCATCGTCCGTCAGGTAGATCGAATCGTCTGGACCCATATGGACGCCGTGCGCCCGCGGATACTGGCCCTCGCCCCAAGAACGCAGTAAATTGCCCTCGCGGTCGAACACCATGACCGGGTGCTCGCCGCGGTTGAAGACATAGACATTGTCTTTCGCGTCGACCCCGACCGCCCCGACTTCCTTGAACGACCAGCCGTCCGGCAATTTCGCCCAATCCTCGACGATGCGGTATTTGAAATCGCCGGTGCCAACAATGATCGCCATGCCAGGGCTCTCCCTCACGCGCTGAGCGCAGGTTATCGAAGCAACCGGCTCGATACAATCCTGCCCAGCTCAAGCTCTATTAACCGTTTGCCGGTGGCTTCCAGATGCCGCGCTCCTGCATCAGCCGGACTTGCCGGTCGATGACCTCTCGCTTGTACTCGGCATGGCGGCCGGGAGTTTTGTCGAGATAGAGGTTCTTCGGATAGATCGGCTGCTCATAGATGATCTGGGCCAGCTCGGCGCGGATGTCCTTGGGCCAGTTTGTGACTTGCGCGCTCTGCCGATGGTGCCGAAGTGCCTCGATATTGATTACCCCAGCAACGAAGGTCGACGCGTTGGAGAAGAGCTGCTTGCCGACGATAGCGCCGCGATAATCCACAATCATCGACTGCCCACCCACGGCATCGATCGGGTTCTCGCTCTCTGGATACAGGTGATAGCCGCTAATATTGGGTGCGACGACATACATGTTATTTTCGAGAGCACGCGCACGGTTGGAGATCTCAAAGAAATCGTTCTGCGCAAACGGGGCGGGAAGCGAGGCGCGATAGACCACTTCGGCGCCGTTGAGCGCGAGGCCGCGGCCGTTCTCGGGGTAGTTGCCCTCCATCGCCATCATGATCCCGAGGCGGCCGATCGCAGTGTCGGCGACCGGCCAGAACGCCTGCAATGTGCGGCCGTATTTCTCGACCCACCAGTCGAAGAGATCATGCGGCGAGATCGACCGCTCGCACGGCAACAGCGCCGAGATCTTGTAATGCTTCAGAACGACGGCGCCATCCGGGTCGATGACAAAGCCGATGTTGAAGAAGCGATCGGGCCAGTCTTCGTGACGCGCCTTGGCCTGCG
Organism: Alphaproteobacteria bacterium; assembly: GCA_005884825.1. Classification (GTDB taxonomy): domain Bacteria; phylum Pseudomonadota; class Alphaproteobacteria; order ATCC43930; family CGMCC-115725; genus AP-15. Next base: position 3,339 of record VAZT01000633.1, on the reverse strand, counting down.
CCATGATGAAAACGCCCCACTGGCGCGCCAGCTGTCCGAGGCGGTCGGTTTCCGGGCCCGGAATGTCGATCGCGCAAGTCCGTGCAAATTCGGTGTGATCGACGTCGAGAACTTCGTCGTTGAACCCCTGCAGCGCACCCTCGGGAATGGCGATTAGGCGGACGGGTATGTCCAGATTCGACAACCAGAACGCTGCCTTTGTCAGGCTCTCGATGTGCTCCAGGTTCTTCTCGATATCCTCGCGGCGGCGAATTCCCCAGAAGCTCGGGATCAACCCCACAGCGGTGTAAGGTTCGATCATTCCCCGCCCTCCATCAAGATCGTTGGCGGCTCACCCGATGATCTTGTCGATCTCTCGCGTCACCGCGTCGGCGCGGCAGACGAATTCGCTGCTGCCGCATACGTCGCAGATCCCCTCGCGGCTCGGCCGGTTATACCGCTCGTGATAGCTCGCGCCGCACTGCGTGCAGGTGAACCGGCCAGACAGCCGATCGACGAGCGCCGCCTCGTCGACGTCGAGCAAGATCACATGGTCGAGTTTCAGATCATGCTCAGCGAGCATCGCGTCGAGCGCCTTTGCCTGCGGAACGTTGCGCGGAAACCCGTCGAGGATGAAGCCACGATCGCAATCAGGCTGCCGGATACGCTGGTCGATCATCTCGACGATGATGTCATCGGGCACGAGCTGGCCGGAGTCCATGATGGCTTTGACGCGGCGCCCGAACTCGGTGTCGGAGTCGGTCGTCGCGCGCAGCATGTCGCCGGTGGACAGCTGGACGATGCCGTGGGTCTGCTCGATCCGCTTGGCCTGGGTACCCTTACCGGAGCCCGGGGGTCCCAGCAGGATGATGTTCATCCGCGCCGCCCCCGCAGCTTCGCCTTCCGGATCAGGCCTTCATATTGATGCGCGAGCAGGTGCGAGTGGATCTGCGCGACGGTATCCATCGTGACGCTGACCACGATCAACAGACTGGTTCCGCCGAAATAGAACGGGACCGAGTATTCCGAGATCAGGATCTCGGGGAGGATACACACGGCCGAGAGATAGGCGGCGCCGACGACGGTCAACCTGGTCAGGATGTAGTCCAGATAATCGGCGGTATTCTTCCCGGGCCGGATTCCGGGAATGAACCCGCCGTATTTCCGCAGATTGTCCGCGGTCTCCTCGGGGTTGAAGACGATTGCCGTATAGAAGAAGCAGAAAAAGACGATGAGTCCGACATAGAGCGCCATATAGAGCGGCCGCCCATGTGCGAGGTAGGCCGTGATCTCGCCGATCCAGCCAAACTGCCCGTTGGCTTCGAAATTCGCCACGGTTGCCGGCAGCAGCAGCAGCGAAGAGGCGAAGATCGGCGGGATGACGCCCGAGGTGTTGATCTTCAACGGCAGGTGGGACGCGTCGCCGCCGAACATCTTGTTGCCCATCTGGCGCTTCGGGTACTGGACGAGGATGCGGCGCTGCGCGCGCTCCATGAAGACGATGAACGCCACGACCGCCACCGACATCACGAGAAAAATGATGATGAAGACGGTCGAGATCGCGCCGGTTCGCCCGAGTTCGAGGGTGGAAGCGAGCGCGTGCGGCAGGTTCGCGACGATCCCGGCCATGATGATCAGGGAGATGCCGTTGCCGACCCCGCGCGCCGTGATCTGCTCGCCGAGCCACATCAGAAAGACCGTGCCGCAGACGAGCGTCACCACCGTCACCAGCCGGAAAAACAGCCCGGGATCAATGACCGCGGACTGCGTCCCGGCATGCATCCCCTCCAGCCCGACGGCGATCCCATAAGACTGGACCGCCGCCAACAGGACGGTGCCGAGGCGGGTGTATTGGTTCAGCTTCTTGCGCCCGCTCTCGCCCTCCTTCTTCAGCGCTTCGAGGGTCGGCGACACCGCGGTCAAAAGCTGGATGATGATCGATGCCGAGATGTACGGCATGATGTTGAGCGCAAAGATCGTCATCCGCCCGAGCGCGCCGCCCGAGAACATGTCGAACATGCCGAGGATGCCGCCGGCGTTGCGCGAGAACACGTCCTGCAGGATCCCGGGGTCGATCCCGGGGATAGGGATGTAGGTGCCGAGCCGGTAGATCACCAAGGCGCCGAGGGTGAACCAGATTCGGCTCTTGAGCTCGGTTGCCTTGGAAAACGCCGAGAAATTTATGCTGGAAGCGAGTTGTTCGGCGGCTGACGCCATTTACTATTCCTCACCAAATAGTCCGGAGCGGCGCCGCCGTGTTTAGGCAGAGGCGGTACCCTCCGGTGTCGGTTCCTTCGCACGCCCGGGGGGAAGGATGACTTTGCCTCCGGCCTTCTCCACAGCGGCAATCGCCGCCCGCGAGGCGCCGGCAACCTTAATCGTGATTGCCGTGCGCAATTCGCCCTTGGCCAGCAGGCGGACGCCGTCGCCGGGGCGCCGCAGCAGCCCCGACGAGACGAGCGCCGCGCCGTCGAGTGTTCCATTGGGCTTCAGTTTACCACTATCGAGAGCTGCCTGCAGGCGCCCGAGATTGACGACTTTGAAGTCTTTGCGGAAAATCTTGTTGTTGAAGCCGCGCTTCGGCAATCGCCGATGCAACGGCGTCTGGCCGCCTTCAAAACCGTTCAGCGCCACGCCGGTGCGCGCGGTCTGGCCCTTGCCGCCGCGCCCGGAGGTCTTGCCCTTGCCCGAGCCGATGCCGCGCCCGACCCGCTTCGCGCGGTAATGCGCGCCGGGATTGTCCCTGATCTCGTTGAGCTTCATCGTCAATCCTAACTGCGTGCGGTCTGCCCTCACCCGTCTCGCTCCGCTCGACATCCTCTCCCGCAATGCGGGAGAGGGGGGACCAAGCCCGAAGGGCTTGGTGGGTGAGAGCGACTCCTATTCCTCTTCCACCACCCGAACGAGGTGTTTCACCTTGTTGATCATACCCCGAACCGCCGGCGTGTCTTCGAGAACGCGCCGGCGGTGCCGCTTGTTCAACCCGAGACCCTTGAGCGTCGCTTCCTGGTCGGGCTTGCGTCCGATCGCGCTCCCGGTCTGCTCGACGGTGACCGTTTTCTCGCCGTCCATCACGCGTTCTCGCGCGGTTCGGCGTCACGCCGGCCGAGCACCTCGCCGACTTTCTTGCCGCGCCGCGCCGCCACCGCGCGCGGGCTGGTTGCCCGGCCCAACGCGACAAAAGTAGCCTTGATCATGTTGTGCGGGTTGGGACTGCCGAGCGATTTGGCCACCACGTCGTGGATCCCGAGCGCCTCGAAGATCGCCCGCATCGGGCCGCCGGCGATGATGCCGGTTCCGGCCTTGGCGGCGCGCACGATCACCTGGCCGGCGCCGTAGCTGCTGACGATGTCGTGATGG
>VAZT01000632.1 GCA_005884825.1 Alphaproteobacteria bacterium | reverse complement strand
TTACCTCATCCTGAGGAGCGCCCGAGGGCGCGTCTCGAAGGACGCACAACGCTCATGCAGCCGAGATGCTCGGCTTCGCAGCCCTCTCCGCAATGCGGGAAAGAGCTGTCGCGGCCGTCTTTTATCGGCCGGGGCGGCTGCTGCCGGTGCTCGGCGACACCGAGAGGCCGACAAACTGGGTCGTGCCGTGGCGGTTGAGCAAGAGCAGGATATTGCCGTTGGCGGACGCCTGCTTCAGCGTGTCGGCGGCTTCTTGCGGGCTCTTCACCGGCTGCTGGTCGACCGACATGATAACGTCGCCCACCTCGATCCCGAGCGCGGCGGCGGGGCTGTCGCTCGCGACCTTGGTCACGACGACGCCCTCGACATCCTTCGGGATGCGAAACTCGCGCCGCTGGTTCTGATCGATCGCCGCGAGCTGCAAGCCAAGGCTCGTTGCGCTGGGGCTCTTCTCTTCGCCGCTTGATCCCGGACTGGCGGAGGCCTGTTGCTCCTGCTGCGGCATTTCGGCCGTCGTCGCGGCGAGATTCATCTCCTTGCCGCCGCGCCGCACGCTCAACTCGAGCTTTTGGCCGGGCGGCATCGATGCGACTTGCCGCGGCAGGTCATGCACGGCGTTGACCGGCTTACCGTTGGCGCTGAGGATCACGTCGCCCGGCTTTAATCCGGCTTTCGCCGCCGGGCTGTTCGGCGTGACGGTCGCTACGAGCGCGCCGGTCGGCTCGTCCGGGTTCATGCCGAGGCTTTTGGCGATCGCCGGCGTGATGCTCTGGATCGCGACACCGAGCCAGCCGCGCGTCACATGCCCGCTCTCCCTGAGCTGCGCGACGACGCTTTTCGCGGTGTTCGACGGCACCGCAAAGCCGATCCCGACCGAGCCGCCCGAGGGCGAATAGATCGCCGTGTTGATGCCGATGATCTCGCCGGACAGGTTGAAGGTCGGGCCGCCGGAATTACCGCGGTTGATCGGCGCGTCGATCTGGATGAAATCGTCGTAGGGCCCCTCGTTGATGTTGCGGCCGAGCGCGGAGATGATCCCGGCGGTGACCGTGCCGCCGAGGCTGAACGGGTTGCCGACCGCGACGACCCAGTCGCCGACCTTGGACTCGTTGCTGTCGCCCCAGGTGACAAAGGGCAGCTTGTCCTTGCCATCGACCTTCAGGACGGCGATGTCGGTCTTTTCGTCGCGCCCGACGATCTTCGCCTGATGCCGGCTGTTGTCCTGGAAGATCACCGTGATCTTCTCGGAGTTGCCGACCACATGGTTGTTCGTGACGACGTAGCCGGCCGCATCGATGATGAAACCCGACCCCAGGGCCATGACCTCGCGCCCCTCGCGGCCCGGATTGGGCATGCCGCGGTTCTCGAAAAACCGCTTCAGCAGATCGTCGAACGGGGTGGATTGGTTGCCCTCATCGGCCGACTGGTCCGCCGCGGCGGCGGCATCCGCGCCGAGCCGGGCCGAGATGCTGACGACCGCCGGCAGCACCTTCTCGACCAGCGGGTTGAGGCTCGGCAAGGCGACGGTTGGCGCCTTCTGCACCTGCGCCGTGATGTTTTTCTCACCCTGAGATTGCGCCGGGTTCTGCCCCCGGTCCTGAGCGCTTGCCGGCGGCGGCGCGGCAAGCAAACCCAGCGCGACGGCTGCCGCGATCAGCGCCGACCGCGGCAGGCCGGGCAAATCGGCAAGATCCAGGTGCTGGCCAAAGCGCATGTGAGTCTCCCGTAAACAGGCAGCAACGATGGCCGGCAGAGCGCCGATGG
>VAZT01000662.1 GCA_005884825.1 Alphaproteobacteria bacterium | reverse complement strand
TTGGCGCCGCCGATCCCGCCCGACAGCGCCAGCACGCTCATCGGAAGAGGTCGTGCTCGGCGGGCCGGATCAAGGCGGCGGCGGGCTCCTCCGGAGCCGACCAGCCGAGCCCGCGGACCAGCACCATCGGCACGGCTTCATCCGCCTGGCCCATCAGCAGCCCCGCGGCGGCGGCGATCTCGTCGGCAAAGCCGGTTTCGGTCACCAGCAATTCCCGCCCGAAAAGATCGGGCTGACCGCGCATATCGATCAGCGCGGGCAATCCCGCGGCGCCCAGCGCAATGCCGACGGTCCCCTTGCGCCAAGCGCGCCCAAAGCTGTCGCAGATGATGACGGAAATTTCTGTCCCAACGGTATCGACGAGCTGCGTTCGCAAGGCGAGCGCCGAGCCGTCCGGGTTTTGGGGCAACAGCAGGACCCGTTCGCCGCCAGTCTGGGTCGGCAGGTTCGAATGGTCGATGCCGGCATTGGCCATCACAAAGCCGAGCCGGTGCTCGACAATCAGCAACCCCGGCCGATGCCGCACGACCCGTTTCGATTCCGACAACACCACCTCGACGAAGCGAGGGTCCTTGTCGACCTCGGCGGCGAGCGCGATGGCTCGTTCCGAGGGCTCGACTGTCGTCAGGTCGACATAACGCCCCTCGGCCTTGGAGACGATCTTCTGCGCTACCACGAGGACGTCGCCGGGCTCAGGGACGATCCTGTTTGCCGCAAATGCGGCAACGGCGATCGCGCAGAGATCGTCTCCCGGCTCGACCAGCTTTATGCCGGTAAGCGCGGTTAATGTCAGTTTGGCGGAAGGCATTCCCGACCGCTCTCCGCGACGGGCGTTCTCTTGCCGTCGCCCCCGCGAAAGCGGGGGTCCAGGGCCCCAAGCGACTGAGCCTGCGACCCCTGGGCCCCCGCTTCCGCGGGGGTGACGATAGGGGCCAAGTCAGCGCGCGGCGGCATGATCACCCGAGCTTCGATCTCAGCAACGGCAGGACCTGCTCGGCGTAGAGTTTGAGGAACCGGGGCTGGTCGGGGCCGGGGGCGTGAAAGACGAGGTGCGTCAGGCCGAGATCGACATAGGGCCGGATCTGGGCCAGCTGCTCCTCGGGGTCGGATGACACGATCCAGCGGCTCGCCGCCCGCTCGATCGGCAACGCGTCGGCCAACCGCTCCATCTCGCGCGGGTCTTCGACGCTCATTTTTTCTTCCGGGGTCAGGGCGAGCGCCGCCCAATGCCGCGTATCCTCCATCGCCCGCTTCGGCTCGGTGTCGAACGAAACCTTGACCTCGATCATCCGTTCGAGATTGCCGCCAGGCCGCCCCGCTCGCTTCAGGCCCTCCTCGACTTTCGGAAGCAATGTCTCGCGATATAGCGCATCTCCCTTGCCGCTCGTGCAGATGAAGCCGTCCCCGATCTCGCCGGCCATGGCCGCGGCGGTCGGACCGGAGGCGGCGATCCAGATCGGCACCGGCTTCTCCGGGCGGTCGTAAATCGTCGCCGCCAAGGTGCGGTAATACTGGCCCTCGAACGTGACGCGTTCCTCGGTCCACAGCCGCCGGATTGATAGCGGAAGGTCGGCGTCGCGACACTGGTGCCGATCTGGACGCGCCGGGTCTTGACACCGAGCGCGGCCAGCCAGGCGAACGAGAGCGGCGCATGACCGCCGGTATGCTTCCAGGGCTGGAAATGGTCGCTGACAAACACCGAGTCGAACCCGACGTCTTCGGCCAGGCAAGAAAACTCCAACAGCTCACGCGGTCCGAATTGTTCGGCCGACGCCTTGTATCCGAACTTCAACAACTGCCGCTCCTTCTGTTCGTCTCCCCCGGGCTTGTCCCGGGGGTCCACGTGGATGCCCGGGACGAGCCCGGGCATGACGAAATGCTCAAGGACCTCTCACACCTTTGTCAGCACGTCCTCACGGAAACGCCGCATATTGGAGAGCATCGCGTCGGCGGTCGCGCCGTCAAAGTTGAAATCGACATAGCCGACGCCGAAGTCGCGGAACGCTCTCAGATCGGCTATCACATCGGTCGTTTCGCCGGAGAACAACCGCCGCTCCCCGTCATCGGCCCGATCCGGCAAAGAATTGCCCCAGCTGGTGACACGGTAGGCGAGGCCCATTTTCGACGGGTCACGTCTCGCCTCGCGGGTCAGGCGCCGCAGCCGCTCGACGCCGGCCTGGAAGCGCTTCATCGAGTCGAGCCGGTGCTGTGGGTTGGTGCCGATCGGGTACCAGGCGTCGCCGATCCGCGCGGTGCGGCGCAGGGCCGGGCCGCTCTCCCCCCCGACCCAAATCGGCGGATGCGGCTTCTGCACCGGCTTCGGCTCGAACAGGATGTCGGCGAACTTGACATGACGGCCCTCGAAGCGCGGCTCGTCCTTCGTCCACAGCTCGCGGAACGCATCGAGGTATTCGTCGGTCACGGCGCCGCGTTCGGGAAAGGGCGGAACGCCGAGCGCCTGGAACTCTTCCTTCATCCAGCCCGCACCGATGCCGAAGGTCAGCCGCCCATTCGACAACACGTCGATCGTCGCCAGCATCTTGGCCTGCAGCACCGCCGGGCGGTGCGGCACGACGGTGACCGAGGTGACGAGCCGCAGCCGCGAGGTCTTGCCGGCAATAAACGCCGCCGCGGTCAGCTGCTCGTGCCGGTCGCCGCGGGATCGGCTCGGGAACTCCCCGGTATCGCTGTAGGGGTACTTGGCTTCGATATCCCGCGGGATCACGACATGGTCGCTGATCGTGGCATAGTCGTAGCCCATTGCCTCGCCTTCGACGGCGATGCGCGCGAGATTGTCCGGTGTCGAGAGCGGTCCGCTGATTGGCGCGCCAAAACCGAACTGCATCTGTGTCCCTCCAGGCAATGAATCGATCTGGTGCTACGCTAGCAGGGCGCAAGTGGTGTGGCTACCGATCAGCCTCTTGCCGCAGCCAATTGCGGAAGGCCCGGACCTTGGGGCGTTCGAGCGCGCCCGGCGCGGTGACGATGTAATAGGCGAACTGGTCCGGCAGCGCGAGCGAGAACAGCCGGACGAGGCGTCCGGCGGCGAGGTCGGCCGCGGCGATCGTGCTGTAGGCCAGCACGATACCCTGGCCGGCAATCGCGGCATCGAGCGCCAATGACATGCTGTTGAAGGTGATGCCCGCGGTTACCGGTACCGTCTTTACTCCCGCGGCCTTGAGCCACATCGGCCAAGTCGGTACCAACGGATCGCGCTCCGCAGCCTGATCGTGAATGAGGGTGTGGCGGGGGAGGTCGTCGGGGGTGCGCAGCGGCGGCCCGGCCGTCAGCAATTTCGGACTGCAGGCCGGGAAGACCTCGTTCGTGAACAACAGGTCGACGTCGAGCCCGGGGTAAATGCCGCGGCCGTAACGGATCGCGATATCGAAATCGCCCCTGGTGAGATCGACCACGTCATCGGTCGCGGAGATCCGCACATCTACCTCGGGTTGTTGCTCCTGAAAGCGGTGCAGGCGCAGCACCAGCCACTTGCCCGCGATCGACGGTGAGGCGGTAACGGTCAAGGTCCCGGTGTCGTTGTGCGCGCGCAGCCGCCGGACCGAGGATTGGATGCCGGCAAAGGCTTCGGTGAGGCCGGGCAGCAGAATCCGCGCGGAGGCCGTCAGCTCGATGGAGCGGTTCATGCGGTGAAACAGTCTGACCCCGAGATCCTCCTCCAAAGCATGGATCTGGTGGCTGATCGCGGCCGGCGTCACATGCAGCTCGTCGGCGGCCTTGCTGAAGCTCATATGCCGGGCCGCCGCCTCGAACGCCCGCAGTGCGCTCAAGGGGGGAAGATGATTATTCATCGCAGATGAGAAAATCTAAGCCGTCGGTGAGAAACTCTCGTTTGTCGAGGCATGCCATAGCGGCCATTTCGGTGCAAGCGAGTTCGACGGGAGCATAGTGACGTCGGTCTCCGAGTTTAGGAGAGTTCATATGGTAGCGATTCATTGGGATGCCACCCGGGGCCGGTCCGGGCAGCGTCACGCGGTGCTCGCACTGGGTGATGCTTGGGACCACGTCGTTGCGAGCCTGGGCGCTTGGCGCCGGCGCACCCGCGAGCGCGCGGAGCTCGCTGCCCTAGACGATAGAATGCTGAAGGACATCGGGCTCACGCGGGCGGACGCCGAATTCCTCAGCAACAAGCCGTTCTGGAGGGAGTGATGATCTTGTTGGCGATTGCGGGCAGCACTATCGGCGCATGGTGGCGTCGCGCTATACTGGCGCTCGCGCATCCGGCGCCGAGCCCGAGACGCGACGTGCCCGCGGAGTT
>VAZT01000661.1 GCA_005884825.1 Alphaproteobacteria bacterium | reverse complement strand
TTGCTGGCGTTACCTGCTCTGGATCCCACTCTTTGTATCACGGCCCCCCGAGATTCGAACGAATACAGGCGAGCAAGTCGTCCTCGCTGAACGGTTTGGTGAGATAGCAAATCACGCCGGCTTGCAGAGCGCGCTCCCGCGACCTTTCGTCGGGAAAGGCAGTAATGAGGATGGTGGGAATGGCCTCACCGGACGCGACCAGTCGATCATGAAGCTCAATTCCGGTCATCCCCGGCATTTGCACGTCTGCAATCACGCAGGACACGTTGCGCCGCCGTCGGGATTTCAGAAGATCCTCGGCGCAGTCAAACGCCATTGCAACATAGCCCAGCGACCTGACGAGGCTCGTCAGAGCCTCTCGCACCGACTGATCGTCGTCGACGATCGCTATGACGGCTTTCCTTGGCAATTTCGGTCCCTACCCCGAACCACAACTAATGTGCCGCATGGGCGTCCGCCATTGTACTAGGGTCGGTTATGGCCGCTCAAAGGAAAGATCGGCCAGCGGAAGGGCTTATCACGATTATACTTGAGTATAGATAGGATACACCTTCGGAAGGTCTTCCGAGCGACAGCGTCCGCGCCGCGTCGGCTAGACGCGCTACCGCTCCGGAGTCCTCGTGAGCGTCTCTTGGACCGGCAGCGTCATGCGAAAGACCGCGCCGCGGGGCTCGTTCGGTGTTGCGGAAAGCCGCCCGCCATGCGCCTCGACGATCGAGCGGCTGATCGCCAGTCCCATTCCCATACCGTCGGGCTTGGTTGTGTAGAAGGACTGGAACAGCCGGTCGAGGCTCGCCGAATCGAGCCCCGGACCGGTATCTTGCACTTCAACGAGCACGTCATTGGGAGCAGCTGCGCCAGAGGCGATCGTCAACTCGCGAATTCCATCGCTGACGCCGGCCATCGCGTCGAGGGCATTGACAATGAGATTGACGATTACCTGCTGCAGTTGCACCCGATCTCCCGGGACGAGCGGCAGGTCGTTTGCAAGCCCGGTCTGCAACCCGACCCGATTCCGTTGCAATTCGGCCTGAATCAGGGGGATGACCTCGCGAATAGCCTCGTTAATGTCGAACCGGTCAAGGCGCGGGGGCACCTTCTTTACGAGCGTCCGGACGCGGCCGATAACCTCGCCGGCGCGAGTGCCATCCCTGACGATCCGGCGTAGCGCCTGCTGGACTTCGTCCAGATCGGGTCGTCGCGTGCCCAGCCAGCGCAGACCCGCATTGGCATTGGCGATTACCGCGGCAATGGGCTGATTGATTTCATGAGCAATCGAGGCCGAGAGCTGCCCCATCGTTGCGACGCGATTCGCGTGTGCCAGCTCCATCTGGAGCTCGCGGTAGCGCCGCTCGCTTTCGCGTGCGTCGGCCTCCGCGCGCTTGCGCTTGGTCAGGTCGAGGGCAAAGGCGACGCCTTGGCTGCATTGCTTGTCGAAGGCCGCGATACCGATCAGCACGGGGACGCGGGTGCCATCCTTGCGGAAATACTCCTTTTCGAACGGCTGCAATTTGCCGCTCAGCTTCAGCTCCGGCAGAAATTGTCGAACGTCGCGGTCGAGCCATTCCGCTGGTGTGAGATCGAGCCAATTCAAGCGGCCGGTGGCAAGATCCTCACGGTCGTATCCCACCATGTGGAGAAACGCATCGTTGGCCTCGATGATTTGACCTTCGAGATCCCAGGTGAAGCATCCGATTATATCGACCTCGACTAGACGCCGGATCTTGGTTTCGCGCGCTTCGAGCTCTCTGTGCAACGTCGCCAACGATCGCAAGTCAGCCTGCAACACGTCGCGCCACTGCTGCAGGAGTTTGTGGTAAAGCTCGCTGTATTCGTTTGGTCTTTTATCAAGAACGCAAATCGTTCCAAATACCTCGCCATCGGGCCAAACGATCGGGAACCCCCAGGTAAGAGATCATCCCCAGTTTAATATCAGGGTTCGCTTGCCACTGTTCGTCCCGTATAGCATCAGGGACAAGCAGCGGTTGCCGGGTCTTCATCACGGTCTCGCAATAAAGCCCTGTATCGAGGGACGCGACTTCGTCCTGTTCGTACGGATTCCCCTTGGTCTCGCTGGATACGAAGACTTTGATGTTCGGGGGCTCTACTCTCATTATCAAGGCGGAGGGAACATGCATGATTTCGGCAGTTAGATTAACGATCTCTTGCCACTTCCGGATTATTTCAGGCGGTACGGGGGTAGAATGTGGCATGTTCAACCCCTTCTCGCCCAACAACCATTGACCTCAGCCTGTCAACGCGATGGCTCCGCGCGCCCTCCGATGATTTCTCCGCTGCCGGCAAGGTGAAGCGAAAGGCGGCGCCGTGGGGCTGGTTCGGCGCTGCCGACAATTGCCCGCCATGGGCCTCGGCGATCGAGCGGCTGATCGCCAATCCCATGCCAATCCCATCGGGTTTGGTCGTGTAGAAAGACTGGAACAGCCGGTCGAGTTCCTCCGGATCGAGCCCCGGACCGGTGTCCTGCACTTCGACGGACACGCCGCTTGTATCGTCCATGCCCGAGACGATCGTAAGCTCGCGTCGACCAC
>VAZT01000660.1 GCA_005884825.1 Alphaproteobacteria bacterium | reverse complement strand
GTTGGTCTTAAGGTGACCGCTCTTGACCCAACCCAGCCATAAGCTTGGCGCCCACCCCCTTATCGAGTTCCTGTCTGGAATGTTATCGTTTCCGGCCAAATTGCGGATTAGGGCATGGGCAACTTCTTCGCCGAGTTGAAGCGTCGCCATATCTACGCGGGCCACTGCTTGGCTTACCCAGGAGGAAACTAATCATGGTCAAAAGACGCGAAACAAAGGTCGCCGAGCTTCGGGATCAGAAGGTCGTCAGCCGGCGCGACTTGGTCAAGGCGGGCGCTGCCGCCGGATTGGGCGCGGCCATCCTGTCGGCCCCTGGCAAGGCGCAGGCGCAACCGGCCCCCGCTGACATTCGCTGGGACTACGAGGCGGATGTGATCGTGTGCGGCTCCGGTGGGACCGGAATCGTGGCGGCGAAGCGCGCCCATGACCTGGGCGTCGATGTGCTGGTCATCGAGCAGAACTTCGATATCGGCGGGAAATTGGCGCATAACGGCGGACAGTCGTCGTTCGGCGGCGGCGACCACGTCCAGGAACGCGATCGCCTAGGCCGTCCCGATCCCGACGGTTGGCTGACAGCCCCGCTGCTGGCGAAAGAGGATCTGACCGACGACCCCGAGACGTTGTTTCGCGACACGACCGACTGGTCGGTCGTCGACAACGGCGCGGTTGCCGACTATCGCTACAACTCGCGCGCATTCCAGCGGGGGTGGGCCGACAACGCGGCCACGACCCGCCAGTTCCTGACGGACAACCATGTGCGCTGGTCGCGCATTACCACTACGCACACCGGCGGCGGCATGACCAAGGGGCGGGCCGCTTATTCGATCATGAAGCTCGGCGCCAAGACGGACATCGAGGCGGGGACGATCACCCAGGAAGACGCCGGCAACTTGGCGGAGGAAAGACAATCACCCTTCAACCCCCAAACCTGCGGTGCCCCCGGCGCACCGGCTGACGCCTGGGGCGCTCCTGGCTGCGTAGGCGGCGGCTACGTCATCTCGCGCTCCGTTGAATACGGCGCCCGCAAGGCGGGCGTCAGGTTCATGATGAACCGGCACCTGGACGAAATCATCCGCGAGGGTGGCGATTCCGGCAGGATTATCGGTGTCAAGGCAAGCTACACGCCGCGCTTCAGTCCCAAGACGGGCAAACGGCTGGAGAGCTTCTGGAGCAACGGCAATATCGACGAACGAAAGGAGGTCGTCTACATCCGCGCTCGCAGGGCGGTGGTCGTGGGGACCGGTGGCTTCATGGGCAACATTCCCTTCCGAACCCAATTCGACCCGCGGATGAGCGAACCTTCGATGCAGTACAGCACCGGCCTGATGGGCCCGCTCCACGAGGACGCGAGCGGCATTCTGGCCGGCATGAAAGTCGGGGCAGGCCTCGGCGGTCTTTTCCAGTCCTACGGTCACTCCCTAGCCACCCCGAAGCTTAATAGCATTCTGGCCGTCAGCGACGTTATGGACAAGGTGATGCCGGGGCACCCGGCGTTCGAGTTCATCGGTTCCTTCGGCATCAACATCGGTACCGCAGGCTGGGAATACATCATTGCCGTCAACCAGGTCGGCAAGCGCTTCCACGACGAGATATCGACCGGCGCCGAGCGCAGTGCGGAAGCCAAGTACCCCTTAGGTTCGGCCGGAACCAACAGGCCCTTCACCCCCCTCGATTGGCGGAACGCCAGCGTGAAGCATGTCCGCTTGAGCTATATCTCGGGGCCTGGCTCGGACGCGGCGATGGCCATGAACGAAGGCTCGCGCGCTCCGGATTACTCCTCGGGGCCGGTCTGGGCGATCTTCGACCAGGCAGCGGTCGATGCCAATAAATGGCCGGTCCGTTACCCCTATATCGCCGATCCCCCGAACGGGACCTTCTTCAAGGCGGATACGCTTGCTGAGCTTGCCCGGTTGGTGGTGGGCAACCGGTTCCAGCACATGCCGCTCAAATATCTCGAGGAAACCGTCGCCAGGTTCAACGCCTTCGCCGACGCCGGCAAGGACACTGACTTCGAGAAGCCAGTGATGCACAAGATCGCCAAGGCGCCATTCTATGCCGCGGTGATCCCGTTGGCCGTCAACGATTCCTATGGCGGACTGAAAATCGACGGCAATTGCCGGGTCATCGACATATATGGGAAGCCTATTCCGGGCCTTTATGCCGGCGGCGAGGCCTCCGGCGGCGGCCGGCAGCACGGCATCGGCCGCGCGTGTGTCACTGGCTATATCGCGGGGACGCACGCGGCTGCCGAACCGGCCACCTGACCTGACGGCGCGTGATGTCGGCGGGGGCGTTATGTGGGCTCGCTTGAAGCA
>VAZT01000124.1 GCA_005884825.1 Alphaproteobacteria bacterium | reverse complement strand
GCTAATCTTGCGAAGCGACGAGCTTCTTGCGCTGTTGACGCCGTAAGCTCGGCGGCGATTTTTCTGTTGGTATCTCCGACCCGGTCGCGCGGCGGAGAAAGAGAAGCCGGGCCGCGCCGTACACCCGCTCGTCGAGGAGGCGGAATCCGGCGGGCGGTGCCAGGTGCTCGCGTGCCGCGAGCTCGACGACGGCAAGTGCATCCGGCGTGAGCCAACCGGCTGCGTCGAGCGCCGCCAGCGCCGCGGCGGAGAGGCCGCTGCGGTAAGGCGGATCGAGAAACACCAGCCCGCATGCCGAAGGTGCGTGCGGCGGGCGGGTGGCGTCGCCGGGAACGATCCGAGAGTGAGCATCTTCGCCGAGCGCCGCGATGTTTCGGCGCAGGGCCGCGAGAGCCTCGCGGTCCTGTTCAATGAATACGGCCTCGGCAGCGCCGCGCGACAACGCCTCCAGACCCAGAGCGCCGGTCCCGGCAAAGGCGTCGAGCACCGCCGCCCCGGCGAACGGGATGCCTTCCGCCGCCAGCTGTCCGTGCGACAGGATGTTGAACAGCGCTTCGCGGGCCCGATCGCTGGTCGGCCTTACCGTCTCGCCGGGCGGCGCGAGCAGCCGACGGCCCCGATGCTTACCGCCGACGATTCGCATGGATTGTCGCCGCGCGACTGGTGCCAAGCTGGTCGCTGAGCACCTTCTTCGGCACCTCGTCGACGGCGCCGCGCGCCAGATTGCCGAGCTGAAACGGCCCGTAGGACAAGCGGATCAGCCGGGTCACTTGAAGACCGAGATACTCGAGCACCCGGCGGACCTCACGGCTCTTTCCTTCCCGCAATGCAATCGCGATCCAGGCATTGCTGGCTTGCTGCCGTTCCAGGGCTGCGCGGATCGGGCCATAGCCGACGCCACCGACCGTGATCCCCTTTTCGAGCGCGGCGAGCCGCTCCGGCTCCACCTCGCCATGGACGCGCACCTTGTAGCGCCGTAGCCAGCCGGTTGACGGCAATTCGAGGCGGCGCGCCAGCGCGCCGTCATTGGTCAGCAGCAAGAGCCCCTCAGAACTCAGATCAAGCCGGCCGACCGAAATCAGACGTGGCAGGTCTTTCGGCAGCGCATCGAACACGGTGGGGCGGCCCTTCTCGTCGCGATGTGAAGTGACGAGCCCTGCCGGCTTGTGATAACGCCACAGGCGCGGACGGTCGGCTGCCGGAAGCGGCTTGCCATCGACCCGGATGTCGTTGGCGGTGGTGACGGTTACCGCGGGCGTCGTCAGCACTCGGCCGTCGACCGAAACCCGTCCGTCGGCAATCCAGCGCTCGGCGTCGCGACGCGAGCACACCCCGGCGCGCGCCAGCACTTTAGCAATGCGTTCCGCGCGTTCGCCGGCGGCAGCATCGAGAGGATCGGCACTCACTGCGCGGCTCAAAATGGTTTAGCCGTTATCCCCGTAAAAGGGGTGCGTAGGAATACCGAATGACAGAAATTCATTCGTAAAATGAGCATCGTTCATTGCGAGTTTCTTTCGCGACTTTGTCTGTGACAGTCGAGAGAAATATTGCTGGTCTCTCCCGCGAGGCGTAGGCTTCGCTCTGCACCATTAAAAGTGCCGGTGGACCACTGGCCCAGTGGGAACGGCCCGCCGCGACGGCCCCAGGCTCATCCGGAGCGGGGCAACGAGGAGAACGCATCATGGCATATGACCTGCTCATCAACAACGGACGCGTCGTGGATGGCTCGGGCGAGCCGGCATTCCAGGCGGATGTTGCGGTGCATAAAGGGAAAATCGTCGGGGTCGGCAAATATAAAGGCGCTGCGGCCGAGCGCGTCATCGACGCCGACGGGCGCGTCGTCGCCCCGGGGTTCATCGATCACCATACCCACTTCGATCCACAGGCGGTCTGGGACCCCTATTGCGGCTCGTGGGTGCACAACGGCCACACCACCGTCATCGTCGGCCAGTGCGGCCAGGTCATCGCCCCGGTCCGGCCGGGCGACGGCGAGTGGTATCTCGAATTCTTTTCCGATGCCGAGCAGATCCCGCTCCCTGTGCTGAAGGCCGGGGTCGACGTGACCTGGGAATCGGTCGGCGACTATCTGAACGCGCTCGGTAAAAAGCGCGGCATCAATGTCGGGACCTTGGTCGGCCATTCCGGCATTCGCCGCTATGTGATGGGCGAGGCGGCCGCCGAGCGCGAGGCGACGCCCGAGGAAATGGCAGCGATGCAGCGCCTGATCCGCGAGGCGATGTATGATGGCGCGCTCGGCTTCTCGACCGCGCCAAAGGATCGCGGCGACCCCGCCGGGGTGCCCGATGACGCCGAGCGCTGGGCGCTCGCCAGCGTGCTCGGCGAACTCGGTACCGGCGTCTTCCAGGTCGCTGGCGGCGCGCCTGGCGGCACCAAGCAGACGCGCGCGGTAGCCCGCGAGTTGGCGGCACGCACCGGCCGGCCGTCGATCTACAACTTGATGTCGGATCCGATCGGCAATCCCGACGAGTGGGTGGAGCATCTGCGCTGGCTCGAGGACGGGTTCAAGAGCGGGGCGCGCTGCTACGGCTCGTGCCTCTCGACCGTCGCCGGTGCGATCTTCGATCTGCAGCGCGGCCTCAATGTGCCGCAGGACGAGGACATCACCCACCCCGAGGGGTTCTTCCGCGGCATGACGACGTGGGACGAGGTCATGGCGCGGCCCTATCGCGAACGCATCCAGGCCTTCCGCGACCCCGAGATCCGCAAGGCGCTGTCGGCCGAAGCGGTCGAGGGGAAGATCGAGCAGCAGGGCGGCATGACCGACCGGCGCGGCCGCGCGCGCGGCCTGTTCAACCGGCGCTGGGACCTCGTCGAGGTGTTCATGACGACGAAGGGCCAGAACCGCCACCTGGAAGGCAAGACGATCGAGCAGATTGCGAAAGAGCAGAACAAGAGCATCATGGACGCCTTCCTCGACTTGTCGCTCGACGAAGACCTGCAGACCTGCTTCCAGGCGATCGACCGCAACCACGATCCGAAAGTGCAGAAGCACATCCTCGGCTCGCCTTACACGGTGATCGGCACCAGCGACGGCGGCGGGCGGCCGCACACCGCCGACCGGCACGAGACCAGCACGAATCTGCTGGGCCACTGGGTGCGCGAACAGCAGGTGATGACGCTCGAAGAGGCGGTCTATCGGCTGACCGGCAAGACCGCGCTGATGCACGACATTACCGATCGCGGCTTCATCGCCGCCGGCAAGGTCGCCGACATCACGATCTTTGACCCAGACACGATCGCATCCAAACCGCGCGAGCCCGTCGCGACGCTGCCGGCGGGCGGGGTGCAGGTCAAGCGCGAAGCAGTCGGGATCGACTACGTCGTGGTCAACGGCAGCGTGCTGCTCGAAGGCGGCGAGCTCACCGATGCTCTGCCGGGTCAAATCATCCGAGGCCCGCTCTACCAGGCTTAGGATACACGGATGGCCGGGCTAGCCCGGCCATCCGCTTCAGTTCATCCGAGGGGCCCGGCGGTCTTGCGAAGGGGGCCTCGGCGACGTAAGTAATACTGCGATACCTCACGCAGGGCTGCGGGTGCTGCCGGCTGGTTTTCCGAGCGGGCGCCCGTTCCGGTGTCGGTGCTTCAGGCACCGACTTCATCCTGCGGCGGCTCAACCGGAAGCAAGGAATTACTTATGGCGATACCGACTGCCTCCATGCGCCAGCTGCTCGAAGCCGGCGTTCACTTTGGTCATCATACCCGCCGGTGGAACCCCAAGATGGCGCCGTACATTTTCGGCGTCCGCAACGGGATCCACATCATCGACCTCGAGCAGTCCGAACCGATGCTGCATCAGGGCTTGCAGGCGATCCGCGACGTCGTCGCGGGCGGTGGACGGGTTCTTCTGGTCGGCACCAAGCGCCAGGCGCAGGAGCCGGTCGCCGATGCCGCCAAGCGCTGCGGCCAATATTATGTCAACTACCGCTGGCTGGGCGGCATGCTGACCAACTTCAAGACGATTTCCCAGTCGATCAAGCGGCTGCGCGAGCTCGAGGAACGGATCACCCAAGAGCAGACCGGATTGACCAAGCGGGAACTCTTGGAGCTGACGCGTGCCCGCGACAAGCTCGAACGGGCGCTGGGCGGGATCAAGGAGATGGGCGGGCTGCCCGATATCTTGTTCGTCATCGACACCAACAAGGAAGCGATCGCGGTTGCCGAGGCCAACACCTTGCGTATACCGGTCGTCGCGATTCTCGATTCGAACTCCTCACCCGACGGCATTGCCTATCCGATCCCTGGAAACGACGATGCGATGCGGGCGATTCATCTCTACTGCGATCTCGTCGCCGGGTCGGTTCTCGACGGGCTGCAGGCCGAGCTCGCGGCCTCCGGGGTCGATATCGGCGCCCGGCCGGATCTCGCCGAACAGGCTTTTGTCGCGGAGGCTCCGGAGGAATTGCCCGAGGAAGCCGTGGCCGACGGTCTCCAACGCGCATCGCAAGACGAGACGGCTGCGGCTGAGGCGAACTAGGACTTCCTTTCCCGACCAACAGGGATTTACGCGAGGGTCGATGTTATGGCCGAGGTAACGGCAGTGCTGGTCAAGGAGTTGCGCGAGAAGACCGGCGCCGGGATGATGGATTGCAAAAGGGCGCTCGACGATAGCGCCGGCGACATCGAAGCGGCCGTCGATTGGCTGCGAAAAAAGGGGTTGTCCGCGGCCGCAAAAAAGGCGGGGCGGGTGGCGGCCGAGGGCTTGATCGGAGTCGCGACCCGGGGCCCTGTGGGTGCGGTGGTCGAGGTCAATTCGGAAACCGATTTCGTGGCGCGCAACAAGGCCTTTCAAAGCTTTGTCCGCAGCGTGAGCGAATTGGCTCTCGACGGCGATGGGGAACTTGAATCGCTGAAGGAAACCGACTTCCCGGGAACCGGTCGGACCGTCGAGGAGGAGCTGACACATCTGATCTCGACAATCGGCGAGAACCTGGTGCTGCGCCGCGTTGCGCGGCTATCCACGAAGCAGGGAGGCGTTTTCTCCTATGTCCACAACGTTCTCGCGCCGGGGCTCGGTAAGATCGGCGTGATAGTTGCCCTCGCCTCGAGCGCACCTGCCGACCAGCTGTCAGGCCTTGGAAAGCAGCTGGCGATGCATATCGCCGCAGCGAACCCGCTTTATCTCGACATCGCCTCGGTGCCGCAGGCCGCGCTCGAGCGCGAACGCGACGTGCTGCGAGAACAGGCGCGCGCCACCGGCAAACCCGACTCGGTAGTGGACAGAATGGTGGAAGGGCGGCTGCGCAAATTCTACGAAGAGTTCGTGCTTCTCGAGCAGATTTTCGTCGTCGATCAGGAGACCAAGATCTCGAAGGTCGTGGAGCAGGCCAGCAAAACCGTGGGCGCGCCGATCAGCGTCGAAAGCTTTGCGCGCTTCGCGCTGGGTGAGGGGATCGAGCGGCAACGCACCGATTTCGCGGCCGAGGTTGCGGCGCAGCTGAAGAACTGAGGCGGTTCGCCGCCCGACTCTGACCCGCCCGACTCGGAAAGGTGCAACGGTCGGGTCGATTTGGTGGTATCGTGAGTTCTGCCGGCGAGAGAGCTCGGCCAGTCGGGTGAGCGCAGGCCTCATGTCAGCCGATCTCAAATACCGCCGCGTGCTCTTGAAACTGTCGGGCGAAGCGCTGATGGGCGCGCGCGAATACGGTCTCGATCCCGAGATGGTCGGACGCATCGCAAGCGAGATCCAATCGGTGCACGCGCTCGGCGTCGAGATTTGCGTGGTGATCGGCGGCGGCAACATCTTTCGCGGCGTGTCGGGCTCCGCGGTCGGCATGGAGCGCGCATCGGCGGATTACATGGGCATGCTCGCAACGGTGATTAACTCGCTCGCCATGCAGAACGAGCTGGAGCGCTGCGGAGTGACCACCCGCGTGCAGTCGGCCATCTCGATGCAGGCGATTTGCGAACCGTATATCCGACGCCGGGCGTTGCGGCATCTCGAGAAGGATCGCGTCGTAATTTTCGCCGCCGGGACCGGCAACCCGTATTTCACCACCGATACGGCGGCGGCTCTCCGGGCCTCCGAAATGGGTTGTGACGCGCTCCTGAAGGCTACCAAGGTGGACGGCGTCTACGATGCGGACCCCGAGCGAGAGCCTCGCGCCAAGCGTTTCGAAAGACTCGACTATCTGGAGGTCCTGTCCCGCGATCTGCGGGTGATGGATGCCTCGGCGATTTCGCTGGCACGCGAGAACCACATTCCTATTTTGGTGTTCTCGATTTTCGAAAACGGCGGGTTTGCAGACGTTTTGAGGGGACGCGGACGGTACACGATCATCAACGGACAAAGCTGAACACGGGACAAGGGCATGCCGGAAGACACATTTCTGAAGGATCTCCGGCGCCGGATGGATGGCGCCGTTGAGGTTTTGCGCAAGGAATTCGGTGGATTGCGGACCGGGAGGGCTTCGGCGAGCTTGCTGGAGCCGGTCACCGTCAGCGCCTATGGCGGAACCGTGCCGCTCAACCAGCTGGCCAATATCAGCGTTCCGGAACCGCGGATGATCACGGTCCAAGTATGGGACCGCTCCATGGTCAAGGCGGTCGACAAGGCGATCCGGGAAGCAGGGCTGGGGCTCAATCCGCAAACGGAGGGCCAGGTCATCCGGGTTCCGATTCCGGATTTGAACGAGGAACGGCGGCGCGAGCTGACGCGGGTGACGGCGAAATACGCCGAGCAGGCGCGCGTATCCGTTCGCAACATTCGCCGTGACGGTGTCGAGCTGCTCCGGCGGCGCGAAAAAGACGCCGAGATCTCGCAAGACGAGCAGCGCAAAATGCAAACTGATGTGCAGCATCTGACCGACGAATATGTCAAGCGCATCGACGAGGCACTGGCGCAAAAGGATAGAGAG
The DNA here is from genome assembly GCA_005884825.1 of Alphaproteobacteria bacterium. Taxonomy (GTDB): domain Bacteria; phylum Pseudomonadota; class Alphaproteobacteria; order ATCC43930; family CGMCC-115725; genus AP-15. The sequence continues at coordinate 2,390 of VAZT01000124.1, read as the reverse complement.
ATCCTTCAAGTCTGATGAGCGCCGCCGCCGCGCCGCGGCCCGTGCCGCGGCATATCGCGATCATCATGGACGGCAACGGGCGCTGGGCGAAGGCTCACGGCCTGCCGAGGATCGCCGGCCATCGGCGGGGTGCCGAGGCTGCGCGGCGCACGGTCATTGCCGCGGCCGAATTTGGGGTTCCTTACCTCACATTGTTCGGCTTCTCCTCGGAGAATTGGAAGCGGCCGTCTTCGGAAATCCACGATCTGATGGGCCTGCTGCGCCATTACCTGCGTGGCGAGATTGCCGAATTGCACCGTAACGGAGTTCGCCTGAAGGTGATCGGCGAGTTGGGCAAGCTGGATTCCGACATCATCAGCATGATTGAGCACGCCGAGGGAATGACATGTGATAACAGTCGGATCGCCTTGACGATCGCATTGTCCTATGGCGCCCGCGCCGAGATTGTCGCCGCGGTCCGCGAGATTGCACGGCAGGTGGCGTCAGGCACTCTCGCCGTAGACGCGATCGACGAGGGATGTTTCGCTCGCCACCTGTTTACCGCGGAGCTTCCCGATCCGGATCTGCTGATCCGGACGAGCGGCGAGCAGCGCATCAGCAATTTTCTCCTTTGGCAGAGCGCCTATTCCGAGTTCGTTTTTACGAAGACGCTGTGGCCCGATTTTTCGAAAAGCGACCTGCAGCAGGCGATCGACGAATTCTGCGGCCGCGAACGGCGCTTCGGAGCCTCGGTTGGATCGCGCTGAAACCCGAACTCGTCGTTTTGCGGGTGCGCGAGGGTTTTTCGCAAAAGGCCCCTTGCGCCAGCGCGTCGCCTCGGCGCTGGTTCTCGCGCCGCTGCCGGTTGCCGCGATTTGGTTTGGTTGGCCGTGGCTGCCGTTGTTGACCGCTGCCGCCGCCGCTGTAATGGCGTGGGAATGGGGACGGCTGTGCCGCGGGGGTGATTTCGGCCGAACCGGGGTCGTGCTGGTTGCGGTCGTTCTGGTGGCCGTGGCGGCCGCTTCACTCGCTTCTACGGGGCTGGCTCTGGGCACAGCCGTGGTCGGAGCAGGTTTGGTTTTGTGGGCCGCTCGCAAGACAAAGGATGCCGACCCGCGTTGGACAGCTTTCGGCGCCATCTGGGTGGCGCTGCCTTGCGTCTGCCTCTTATGGCTGGCGCGGGACGGGCTGGTCGGCCGCGCCACGCTGTTGTGGCTGCTCGCGGTGGTCTGGGCTACCGATATCGGCGCTTACGCGGTGGGTCGGACTTTTGGCGGGCCGCGGCTGGCATCTCGCTGGAGCCCGAGTAAAACCTGGACTGGCCTCGCGGGGGGCATTGTCTGCGCCGCATTGACCGGGTGGGCGACCGCAGCATGGCTAGGAATCTCCCCAGGGTTGCCGCTGGCCGTCGTCAGCGCGGGCCTTGCGATTGTCGAGCAGTTCGGCGATCTTGCCGAGTCGGTGGCAAAGCGCAGGTTCGGTGTGAAGGACTCGAGCGGCCTCATACCGGGGCATGGCGGGCTCCTCGACAGGCTCGATGGACTGCTCGCGGTGATCCCGGTGGTGGCCCTGTTGACTTTGATTGGCGGCCGCAGCCTTCTGGCGTGGCGATGAACTCCCCCGACCCCCCCGGCGACCGCAGCGGCGGGATCCGACGGGTAACCGTCCTCGGGTCTACCGGATCAATCGGCCAAAGCACGGTGGATCTGCTGGCGCGTAATCCGGATGGCTTCGAGGTCGAGGCGCTCACCGCGAACCGGAACCCGGAGCGTCTCGCCGAGCAGGCGCGTGCGCTGCGGGCGCGATTCGCCGCGATCGGCGACCCTGACCATTACTCGGCTTTAAAAGAAGCGCTCGCGGGAACCGGAATTGAGGCGGCCTGCGGTGTCGAGGGGCTTACCGAAGCGGCTCTCCGTCCGGCAGAATGGGTAATGGCGGGCATCGTCGGGGCGGCCGGGCTGGCGCCGACCTTGGCCGCGATCCGGCGCGGGGCCATCGTCGCCTTCGCAAATAAGGAGGTGCTGGTTTGCGCCGGCAGGCTCGTGATGCAGGAGGTCACCCGATGCGGCGCCACCCTGCTGCCGGTGGACAGCGAGCATAATGCGATCTGGCAATGTTTCGACCTCGACCGTGCCGATACGATCGAACGGATCATTCTGACGGCGAGCGGCGGGCCGTTTCGCCAGCGGACTTTCGAGGAGATGCGCGCCGCCACGCCACAAGAGGCGGTCGCGCACCCGAATTGGAACATGGGGGCCAAGATCTCGGTGGATTCGGCGACGATGATGAACAAAGGACTGGAGCTGATCGAGGCTCATCACCTCTTTCAGCTGCCAGTGGAGCGGGTCGATATTGTCGTTCATCCCCAATCGATCGTCCACGGCGCAGTCGTTTATCGTGACGGCTCGGTG
>VAZT01000659.1 GCA_005884825.1 Alphaproteobacteria bacterium | reverse complement strand
GGCGGGCGGGATCACTGCCGCAACTGGGACTGGGTCGCCACTGCGCTGGGCCGGGATTGGCACGTCCTCGCGCCCGATTTGCGCGGCCACGGCGACAGCCAATGGTCGCCCGACGGCAATTATTCGATCGCCGGTTACGTCTACGATCTGGCTCAGCTGATCCACCAACAGGAACTCGCGCCGGTCAGCATCATCGCTCACTCCCTCGGCGGCATGATCACGCTGCGCTACGCCGGCATTTATCCCGATCACGTTCGACGATTGATCGCGATCGAAGGACTGGGCGCATCACCGAGGCGGCGCGTCGAGCGATCGAGCCGCGGCGTCGCAGAACGTATGCAAGCTTGGATCAGCGAACAGCGCGCCCTTTCCGGTCGGCTGCCGCGGCGTTATTCCTCCATCGAGGACGCCTTCAAGCGCATGCAGGAAGCAAACCGGCATCTCTCACCGGAACAGGCGCGGCATCTCACGCAATACGGGGTAAATCAGAACGAGGACGGCACCTACAGCTCGAAATTCGACAAGTACGTCCGGGCCGACCCGCCTTACGAGATGACGGTTGCCGAGATCGAGGAGCTGTGGCAGCGCATCGAGTGCCCGACCCTCCTCGTCTACGGCAAGGAGAGCTGGGCATCCGACCCGGTGACGGACGGACGGGTGCGCCACTTCCGCAACGCTCAAGTCGTCTCGATCGAAAATGCCGGCCATTGGGTTCACCATGACCGGCTCGACTCCTTTCTCGATCTGGTCCGCGAATTTCTGTAGTCGACGGTGCCTTTTCGCCCCCTCCCACACGGAGCCCCGCAAGTCCCGTTCAACGCGGATCGAGCGTCGTACTGAGCCGACAAGAAACTGGGTCACGTGAGGGCATGATCGGGATGGCGGAAGGCGCCGCGAGGCTGGCAAGAATTTCCGCTGCGACATGTCATTATTGCGGGAATCCGAGGGCCAGCGGCGGCACTCGGATGGGAGCGCGTGAAGCTTGCCGAAGCGCGGCGGTGTAGCGGCTGACCCGGCAATAGGCCCGCAGAAGGGCGACAGCCAGCCTGCGGAGCGGTTTGCCGGCGCGCCGGGCGAGCTGCGCTCTCCACCGGTCGAGACCGATAATGCGCAGCACTCGGCTGAAATTATAACACAGCGCCATCAGGCTCCATTCGCCGCGCACCTTGTCGAACCCGCGCACCAGAAAATGGCGGTATCCGGCGCGGCATTTGAGCGTGCCAAACGGGTGTTCGGCCAACGCCTTGCGGCGGCGCATCATGTCCTCGCCAGCGGCCCGCATGCGGGCCCGGTGCCGCTCGATCACGTCCTCATCCGCCCAGCGTTCGATCTCGCGCCGCTCACCCTTGCCGGCAAGACAGCGCGCCCGCAGCGGACACACCCGGCAGACCGAACGACGACTGGCATAGCGGATCGCCATCTTGCCGCTGGCCTGACGCTTTTGGCCGTGCATCGGCCGCAGCTCCGAGCCGGCCGGACAGCGATAGACATCGGCCCCGGTGTCATAGCGGAAGTCCGCGATGCTGAACCGGTCCTGCGCCTTCAGCCGCTGGCCGCGATCGGGCGGCGGAACATAGGCCGTGATCGCGTCACCCTCGCACGCCTTCAGCGTTTCGCCATTATCGTAGCCGGCGTCGGCGACCGCGGTGAGCGCTGCGACGCCGAGGGCCGCTTTGGCCGCCTGGGCCATCGCGTAGAGTTGGCCGGTGTCGTTGCCCTCGTTCACCACCTCGCTGGCGACGATCAGCTTGTGCTTGTCGTCAACCGCGATCTGCACGTTGTAGCCGGCCACGATCTGCCCGTGCTTGGCCAACAGCCGGGCGTCCGGGTCGGTGCGCGAGATCTGGCCATCGCCGCTTTCGGCAAGCTTTGCCAAATCGGTCGCCGCCGCCGCCCGCCGCTGGCGCAGGGCGGCAAGTTTTTGCGCGATGTCCTCACCCGAGAGCGGCTTTCCCGGCGCTACTACTGCAGCTGCAGCCTCCTCCGCCTTGTCGTTGGTCGCCACCGCGGCATTGTATTCCGCGATGCTGCGGTCCACCGCCGCCATCTGCTGCTGCAGCCGCTTTTCGGTCCGGATGCTGGCCTTGCTGGCATCGCCGTGGAAGAACGCACCGTCGATCGCCACCAGCGCGCCGCCCAGCAGGTCGAGGCTGCGGGCGAGCAGCACAAAATCCCGGTTTGCCGCCGTCAGCCCGGCAGCGTTGTCCTTGCGGAAATTGGCGATCGTGCGATAGCCGGGCACCAGGCCGCGCAACAGCCACATCAGCTCGACATTGCGCCGCGCCTCGCGTTCCAGCCGGCGCGACGAGCGCACCTGGTGGAGATAGCCGTACAGATAGAGCTTTAGGAGATCGGCCGGATCATAAGGCGGCTGACCGGCGCCGCCGTCCGATCCGACATCGCGGAAATCGAGTTCGTTCAGGTCGAGCGAATCGACATAGGCATCAATGGCACGAACCGAATTGTCCTGGCCGACGTAATCCTCCAGACACGGCGGCAGGAAACTTGCCTGATCGCGGCTCTGACCCGACTTGTAGGTGCGGTGCGTCGTCATACTGGGAATCGTACATTCCCCCGCGTCGCGGACGACGAAAATTCTTGCCCAGCCTCTGCGCTCCACCCGCCCTATCGATCGAACCTCAATAGCCCTTGAGGAACGCGAGGACCTGTGCGGTCCACTCGGCGGGCTTCTCGAAGGGCGGCCGGTGGCCGCAGTTGTTGAGCAATACCAGGCGCGAGTCGGCAATGTGGTTGAGGATCGCGATCGAGACCTCGAAGGGCACCATCCGGTCGTAGCGCCCATGGATCAAGAGGACCGGGGCCTGGATGCCGGGGAGGTCTGGCGTGTAGTCGTGCGGCAGGCTGACCGATTGCCGACGCGCTTCGATAAACTCTTGTGACCAGGTGTGCGCGCGGTGGATGTAGTCCACCAGCTCGTCGGTCACTAAGCTCTCGTCGTCGATGTGCGAGGTAGCGGTCGCCGCCGGTGCCGATATGCGAGCCGCCCATCACGAACTTGCTGACCCGCTCGGGGTGGGCGATGGCCGCCACCATCGCCGACTGCCCGCCCTGCGAGTTGCCGACCCAGTGCGCCCGCGCGATGCCGAGCGCGTCGAGCAAGGCGACCGCGGTCCGCGCCTGGACGGCGAGCCCCTCTACACCGAGGCTTGCCAATCCTGACAAAGCCGCCTGCCATACCGATTTGATGGCGCCCGGCGTTCCGCGATGATGCCGTCCAGGGTGTGGCGCCCTGCGCGCTGGTCGGAAGGCGAATTGACGGACGCGCTTGCGCTCACCATGCTGTACCACATGAATGATCTCGCGCCAGCGCTGGCTCGGCTCACGCCGCGCCAGCGGCTCGATTTGATCGAGGACCTCTGGGAGAGCCTTGAAGATAAGGACATACCCGTGACCGACGCGCAGCGAGCCGAGCTCGACCGGCGCATCGCAGATTTCGATCAGGACCGGGAACACAGCATTTCGTGGGACCAGCTTAAGGCCGAGCTTCGACAACGGCGCTGACCGTGCCGTCGGTCGTCTTTGGTTCCGCTGCACGGGCCGAACTGATCGAGGCGCGCGATTGGTATAGCGCCCGGGATGCGGAACTGGCCGCTCGTTTTACTGCGGAAGTCGAGAGGGTCGTCGAACAGATTGCTGCGGCGCCACAGCACTTCCCTGTTGTCTATAGAGACGTCCGCCGCGCTCGGTGCCGACGATTTCCGTATGCGCTGTTCTTTCGGGTCATGGACGAGACGGTGCACGTGATCGCCTGCTTCCACAGCAGGCGTGACCCGCGCCAATGGCAGCGGCGCAGCTAGGCTGGCTGTCCGATCGCACGACCGTTCGATGCGGTAATGGTAGCGCGAGTCAGTGTCCATCCCGAGATGCACCCGGCCCCTTTTGCTGCCATGCCCCTGAACTCGAGCAGCAGGTCCCCAAGACACAGCTATTTCAATAGCGGGAAATCTGGGTCGATCAAATTCAATAGCGGGAAATCTGGGTCGATCAAATGCATCCCTATATCGTCGAGATAGTGCCAATTAGCTGCGTTCGAGAGCACAATCGAGCCTCGGCGGCCGGCTGGCGAGAAGCCGACGTACGCAGCGAAACCACCGCTTCCGCCGTCCTTCCAAACGATCTGATCACCATACCCGCTGGAAATAAACCAGCCGAGCCCGACAGCTAACCCGTGCTCATCGTAAGGTTTGCGGACCTCCAACAGCTTGCCCAGCGCCGACCCCAGCGAGGTTCGCCGCCGTCCTAGACATGCCTCAAGAAAAACCGTCAGGTCATTGGCGGTAGAACGCACCGCTCCGGCAGCAGCCAGCGCTCCCAAATCCCATAACGGCCGGCGTTCAAGGTTCGGGTCGTGACCTTGTGCGATCCGCGAACTCATGCTGGGTGTGAGCGAAATTCGGGTATCGTGGAGACCAAGCGGCTCACAAATTCTCTCGATCAATAACTGCTCGTAGCTCTTGCCCGCACAGGCTGCGATTGCGACGCCGAGCAAGGCAAACGCGACGTTCGAATACTCGATGTGCGTTCCCGGTTCGAATTTCAGTACGCAACTCGACAAAAAGGAGTAGAGCTGTTCTGTTGTATAATCGGCAAAAGGATTAAGCGGGTCCTTAGAAATAATGTTGTCCGGCATGCGTGGCAAGCCGGAGGTATAGCTGGCAAGATCAATCAGGGTAATCGCTTTGCCGTGAAATTCAGGAACTCGCACCGAGTCGGGCAAATACTTCGCGACTGGGTCAACAAACGCGACCTCTCCATGCTCGACCATATCTGCCAAAAGCAGAGCGGTTAGGACTTTAGTGATTGAGCCGATTTCGAAGACCGTCGAACCGTCGAGAGGTCTATTGTCGGATGTGTCAGGTCGTCCATACGTGAACTGGCGACTCGCATCGTCGTCGCTAACAACAGCGACTATCCCGGTGCTTTGTTTCCCGACGTCAACGCGTTCCGCGAGTATCGCAAGGATTGCCCCCGCGGAGAGCCCCACGGCCCCGGCCCTACCTCCGCCGATCGACGCAGTGAGCGTACCTAGGAGCATCGCC
>VAZT01000658.1 GCA_005884825.1 Alphaproteobacteria bacterium | reverse complement strand
CCCGATGCGTTCCGTTGCGTCGGCTTATCCAACCAGAAAGGGAATACGATGGTCGCGATCTCCAAGAGCCGGATTCGGGAAGGCCTGCCGCATCCGCTCGGGGCCACCTGGGACGGCGAGGGGGTCAATCTCGCGCTGTTCTCGGCCAATGCGACACGCGTCGAGCTTTGCCTCTTCGACGAGACCGGCGAGCGCGAGCGAATCGAGCTGCCCGAATTCACTGACGAGATCTGGCACGGTTATGTGCCGGATGTGCACCCCGGATCGATTTACGGCTACCGCGTGCACGGCCCCTACGAGCCTAGTGCCGGGCACCGCTTCAATCCCAACAAGCTGGTGCTCGACCCTTATGCCCGCGGTCACTTCGGCGATTTGGAATCGCATCCGGCGGTCTTCGGATATCGGCTGGAATCGGGCGACGACACGACATTTGACGAGCTCGATAGCGCGCCTTTCATGCCGAAATGCGTCGTCGTCGACCCCAATTTCGACTGGAAGGGCGAGCCCAGCCGCCGAGCGGTGCGGTGGGAGCACACGATTATTTATGAGCTCCATCTCCGCGGATACACCAAGCTTCATCCTAAATTGCCGCAAGAATGGCGCGGCACCTATAAAGGGCTTTCTAATGAAGTCATAGAATTTATCGAATCACTCGGCGTAACTTCGATAGAATTGCTGCCGATCCATACGTTCATCAGCGACAGCTACTGGGGCTACAATTCAATCGGGTTTTTCGCGCCCGACCCGCGCTATGCTCACGAGCGCGAGCAAACCCTGCGCGAATTCAAGGAGATGGTGGCGCGCCTTCACGAGGCCGGTCTCGAAGTCATTCTCGACGTCGTGTACAATCATACTGCCGAAGGCAACCAGCTCGGCCCGACCTTGTCTTTCAAGGGCATCGACAACGCCTCTTATTATCGGCTGCTGCCCGACGACCCGCGTTATTACATAAACGACACGGGAACCGGGAACACGCTCAACCTCGACCACATGCGGGTGATCGAGATGGTCACCGACAGTTTGCGCTATTGGGCGGGCGAGACGCATGTCGACGGCTTTCGCTTCGACCTCGGCACGATTCTCGCCCGCGAGGCCAGCGGGTTCGATAATCAGAGCGGGTTCCTCAAGGCCTGCTGCCAGGACCCGGAGCTGCGCACGGTCAAGCTGATCGCCGAGCCGTGGGATTGCGGTCCTGGCGGATATCAGGTGGGTGGCTTCCCGCCGGGCTGGGCCGAGTGGAACGACAAATTCCGCGATACGGTGCGCGATTTCTGGCGCGGCGAGGCCCCGGCGAGCGCGCTCGCTCCGCGCCTTTGCGCCTCGGGCGACATTTTCGACCACCGCGGCCGCAAGCCCTGGGCCAGCGTCAATTTCGTCACCGCCCATGACGGGTTCACGCTCAACGATCTGGTCTCCTACAACGAGCGGCACAACGAGGCGAACGGCGAGGACAACAAGGATGGCCATTCCGACAACCGGTCGTGGAACTGCGGCGTTGAAGGCCCGACCGACGACGAGGACGTCAATGCGCTGCGCGCCCGTCAGCGGCGCAACTTCCTCGGCACTCTGTTGCTGTCGCAAGGCACACCGATGCTGCTCGCCGGCGACGAGTTTGCGCGAACCCAGCAAGGCAACAACAACGCCTATTGCCAGGATAACGAGATCAGCTGGGTCGACTGGGATATCGGCGAAGAGGGTGAGGCGCTGATCCGCTTTGTGCAGCAGCTGACGGCATTGCGCCACAAGTACCCGATCCTGCGGCGCACCCGGTTTCTGACTGGCGTCTATAACGAGGAGCTGGGCGTCAAGGACGTGACCTGGATCAACGCCTCGGGCGCCGAGATGAAACCCGAGGAATGGGGCGACATGAACATGGAATGTTTCGGCATGCTGATGGACGGCCGCGCCCAGCCGACCGGCATCCGCAGACGCGGCGAGGACGCCACCCTTCTGATGGTTTTAAACGGCTACCACGATCTCGTCGGGTTCACCCTGCCGGAAACAGTTGGCGGCTGGCATTGGCAATTGCTGATCGACACCAACCTTCCCGAGGATGCCGAGATGGGCACTTTCGCGACCGGCGAGGTTTACGGCGTCACCGGCCGATCGCTGCTGCTCTTCGCGCTCGAATCCGACACTTTACCCGACGCGGTTGGCTGATATCGCCGTTTGGGAGCTTGTTGGGAGGCTCGACGCGGTTATAGTCGCCGCCGGTTTCTTGCGGGGTCACTTCCAGCCAAATGATACAGGCCGGCATCGATGTGGTCGGCATCGGCAATGCAATTGTCGATGTCATCGCCCATGGCGAGGACGATTTTCTCGCTCGGGAGGGGCTCGTCAAAGGAACCATGACCCTGATCGACGCCGACCGGGCCGACGCGCTCTACCGGATGATGGGTCCGGCGATCGAGGCGTCGGGCGGATCAGCCGGCAACACGATGGCCGGGATCGCCTCGCTCGGTGGCGCCGGCGCCTATATCGGCAAGGTGCGAGACGACTTCCTCGGACAGGTGTATCGCCATGACATTACCGCGGCCGGGGTGCGCTTCGACACGCCGTCCGCCGCCGCCGGTCCGGGCACGGCGCGCTGTCTGATCCTCGTGACGCCCGACGGGCAGCGCACGATGAACACCTATCTCGGCGCCTGCGTCGAGCTCGGGCCCGCCGACATCGACCCCGACGTGATCGCCGCGGCGCAGATCACCTACCTCGAAGGCTATTTGTTCGACCCGCCGCTCGCGCAAGAGGCCTTTCGCAAAGCCGCGGCGACCGCCCATTCGGCGGGACGCCAGGTGGCGCTGAGCCTTTCCGACCCGTTCTGCGTCGGGCGGCATCGCGCCGCGTTTCGCGACCTCGTCGACGGACATGTCGACATTCTCTTCGCCAACGAGGCCGAAATCTGCTCGCTGTACGAGACGGACGATTTCGCTGCCGCGGCGGCAGCGGTCCGCGGGCATGTCGCGATCGCCGCCCTGACCCGCAGCGCATCGGGCAGCGTGATTCTCGCAGAAGGAGCCGAGCATTGCATCGCGGCGTCGCCGGTTGCGCGCGTCGTCGACACCACCGGCGCAGGCGATCTCTATGCGAGCGGCTTCCTCTACGGCCTGACCCACGCTCTACCGCTACCCATTTGCGGCGAGTTCGGCAGTTTGTGCGCTGCCGAAATCATCGGACATTTCGGCGCCCGCCCCGAGGTAAAGCTCTCGGAGCTCGTCGCAAAAACGGCTCGCGCCTGCTGAAAATCGACTGCGGCGGCGGCGGGCTCACGGGGCCGCTTCGGAGCGCTGGGTTCCGGGTTGCCGGAATCGCGATAACCACGTTCGCGCGACCGCCCGCATTCGGTCGGAGCTGCGGAACGCGAGCTGGCCGACCCTTGTTTTAAAACTTGCCGGCGCTGCCGTGGGAAGAGGGCAGGGTTCGGGCTGGAAGGCGCGAACGACCCTCGCCAGAGTGGTTTTGATGAAAATTCGGCGAAAGCGGCAAGATCGAATAGCAGT
>VAZT01000657.1 GCA_005884825.1 Alphaproteobacteria bacterium | reverse complement strand
CTACCAGTGACCTTGTAATCGCGCACCGCATCCCAATCGCCGGCTCTGGCGAGGGCGAACAGCCGGTCGAAATGCTTCTGGTAATGGGGGTTCGCTGCTGAGGTCACGACCGGCGCCTTTTGGGGAAGCCGCCCGGCGGCGATCGCCTCAGGGTCGATGGCATATCTCGACCGCGACGACTTTTGCGGCGCCGTCGCTGTGGCACGCCGGGGCTGCTTGGCGGGCGTCGCATCGCGCTCCGCTTCGTAAGCCCGGATGTCGGCTTCCTGGAACATGCCGGAGCCGCCGCCGGGATATTCGGCGCGCCAATGATCGGGATCGAGGCGGCTTACAATGGTTGCCTCCCGCCAAGATTTGCGCTTGCGCACCATCACGCGGATGCCGTGTGGCCATTCGTTTTTCGGCGCAGGCTCGCTCAATGCCGGGGCGGGCTCGGTGGCCGCCGGCCCGGGCTGTGACGCGGCCTCAACCTCTGACGCGGGCTGCGGCGCGGCGTCAGTCGTCGCGAGCTCGGTGGCGGCTGGCGCGGGTTGGGACGCGGCCTCACTCGGCGACGCAGCTGCGGGCTGGTTCGCTGGAGGCTCGGCAATCTCGGTTTCGACTTCATCAGAGGTTGGCGCGGCCTTGACGGATTTCCAGACGATCTCAAACCGTCCATCGTCGCTGGGCCTAATGCCGTAGTCGACCGCCGGTGCGGTGCCCTTTCGGATCATTGCCTCGGCGGCACGCTTAGCGTTCTTGCGCAATGTGAAACTAGAAGCAGTGGTGTCCATCGTTTTCTCCTATTGAAGACGACGACACACACACGCTCCTTTCGGCAGCACAGTCCACGGGATTGCGTGGTTTAAGCCTGTGTCATTGCGTGGTTAATATTGACGCACTGTCGTCAAGGCGCGCCCGAGATCAACTGGAACCTTTGTCCAAGCCGGGTTGCGACCCACGATCAACGCGACGACCACTGCACTGAGCCGACAGTCGATGAGCTTCAACCCGATGGGCAGTTCGACTGTGTTCGAGCGCGTCGGGATTCTCGCGGTTAAAGCGTCCGTCTATTGCGGTGTCGGCCTGATCCGAAATTGCGATCACCGCTAGCAGGTGCGCTGCCAGCTGCCGCCGCCTCGACAGGAGTAGCCACCGGTGATCCTTGGCCGCAACCAAAGGGGATCCTACGGTGCAGTGCTCTCCACTGCAATGGACGACGCGCGCCCCACGTCCTCTCGATTGCGATGGGATCCTCCCTTCATCATTGTCAACTGATCAGTCCAGCCCGTCTGTTCACCCTCGATACGCTGAATGAAGCCTTGCAGACACGGATACGAGGCGCCGGCTCTACGTTAGCAGAACGCCGGGCCGGAAATGCGCGCTTCTTATAATTTAGCCATGCCCGATATAGTCCATCCGCCCGCCATCAATGGTGAGGACCTGGGCTGTCACAAACCCAGATTCCGGTGACGCAAGGAACGCCACGGCGTTGGCGATATCGTCCGGCCGCCCCGTGCGTCCGACCATTGTCCGCTCGCTCATATTCCGAACGCGCGCTTGGAAGTCCTCTTCGCTGCGTCCGGCACTCGCCATTTCGGTCACGATCCAGCCTGGCGCCACTGCGTTGACCGTGATCCCGCGCCGGCCAAGTTCCATCGCAAAGCGGCGCGCCATGATCAGCACTTCCGCCTTGGTTGCTGCATAGAACGTCGTGGCGGGTAGTGCCGTGCCGATCGCGGCGTTGGAGGCGATGTTGACGATGCGGCCGTAGCCTCGTTCCTGATGAAAAACGAACTGTATTGTAAATTGATCTGTCACAATCTCTCAT
>VAZT01000656.1 GCA_005884825.1 Alphaproteobacteria bacterium | reverse complement strand
ATGGGTTTTGCCCGCACCGTCGCCGACATGATGGTGTTCATGGACCGCGGCGAGATCGTCGAGCGCGCACCGCCGCAGGATTTTTTCGCCAATCCGAAGAGCGAGCGCACGCGGCTGTTCCTCAGCCAAATCCTGGCCCATTAGGCCGCGGAAGCACGCAGAAGCGCGTGAAGCGCTTGTGGCCCTGATTCTGTTTCCCGGGAAGTAGAAACCAAGCATTGCGCGGGGCTACAAAGCGGAACCCCGCCTTTCGGGCAGTCGTTGCCATGAGTAGTCGAATCCCGTGTGAGACGACTGGAGGTAAATCATGACGGTTGAGACGAAACGGCGGTACCACAAGCTCGGCGCTCTGGCCGCTGCGGCGGTTGGTCTTGCCGCTCTGGCACTGCCCTTAGCGCCGGCAAAGGCGCAGATCGGCTTCGGCTGCGGCCCGTTCGGCTGCGGCGTCGGCGTGGGGCCGATCGGGATCGGTGTCGGCAACCCCTATTATGGCTACGGCTATGGCCCGTCCTACTACGGGCATCCGGGCTATGCCTACGCGCCGTATTCACGGCCGTACTACTGGGGCTGGTAAGCCGGTTTTTTCGGAATGGAGGGCGGGCGCTTTGGCGCCCGCTTTCTTTTTGCGCGGTCAGTGCAGCAGATCGGCGGCAGCGATGATCTCGCCGTGGCGGCCGCATTCCTCGAGAACGAGCGGCAGAAAGGCATCGGCAATCGTTTCAGGCGACGGCAGGTTCGCCGGGTTCTCGCCGGGAAAGATGCGGGCGCGCAACCGGGTACGAACGATCCCGGGATCGATCAGATTGACGCGCAGCCGGGTGCGCGCGATTTCGCCGGCATAGATCCTGACCATCGCTTCGAGCCCGGCCTTGCTGACTGCGTAGGGCCCGTAAT
>VAZT01000655.1 GCA_005884825.1 Alphaproteobacteria bacterium | reverse complement strand
GTCGAGGATTTTCATTCCTTTGCCGACGCGATGACCAACAAGCTGGTCAGCGAAATCGCCGCAGCCGCCCCCGAGACCCGCTCGGCGCGCCGCTGAGCTATGGAGATCGACGTCGCGATTGTCGGCGCCGGCGCCGCCGGGATCGGCGCAGCGCGGCGGCTGGTCGACAGCGGCACGGTCTCGGTCCTCGTGCTCGAAGCGCGCGACCGGGTCGGCGGCCGCGTCCACACGATCGAGCCGGCCGGGTTTCCGCTCGACCGCGGCGCCGAATGGCTGCATTCGGCCGACCGCAACCCATTGTCGCCGATCGCCCGGGGTCTCGGCTTCCGGGTCCACCAACGGCCGCCGGAATGGACCACCCGGCTGCGCCGCAGCGGCGAGACGGTCGAGGCCGAAGCCGATTGGCTCGCCACCCGCGAAGCGCAAGGCCGGGCGCGCCGAAAAGCCGCCGCCGAACCGGTCGATCGGTCATTGGCAAGCCTGGTGCCGCCGGGCGGGCGCTGGAACGAATTGCTCGACGCAACGAGCACCTGGGGAAACGGCGCCGAACTCGACCGCATCTCGGTCAAGGACTACGTCCGTTACGAGGACAGCGGGACGAACTGGCGGCTGGGCGAGGGCTATGGGCGGCTCTTCGACAGACTCGCGGAGGGGCTCCCGGTGGCGCTCGGCACCGCGGTCTCGCGCATCGACCATGGCGGCCGGGCGATCCGGCTCGACACGACGCGCGGCACGGTTACGGCGCGGCGGGTCATCGTCACCGTGCCGACCTCGATCCTCGCCGCCGAGGTGCTGCGTTTCGACCCGCCTCTCCCGGACAAGCTCGCCGCGGCGGCGGGTTTGCCGCTCGGGGTCGATGACAAGCTCTTCATTTGGCTTACGGGCTCGCTTTCCGGGATCGAGCCGGACATATTTCTCGTCGGCTCGACGAAGTCGCGCGAAACGATGACATACCAGGTGCGGCCGCTCGACAGGCCGGCGATCTACACCTTTTTCGGCGGGCGGTTCGCGGCGGCGCTCGAGCGGGAAGGGCAGGGGGCGATGTTCTCCTTTGCCGCCGGCGAGCTCGCGCGCCTTCTCGGCAATGACATTCGCCGCAAGGTAGCGCCGCTCGCCTCGACCGCCTGGCTGCAGGACCCCTGGGCGCGCGGCTCCTATTCCTATGCGCTCCCGGGCCATGCCGAGGATCGCGCGGTGCTCGCCGCACCGGTCGATAACCGTCTGTTCTTCGCCGGCGAGGCCACCTCGCCCAATTTCTTCTCGACCGCGCACGGCGCTTACCTCTCCGGCCTCACCGCCGCCGAAGCCGCCCTCGCGAGCCTGCAATCTTGAATAGAGTAATTGATGTCATCCCGCTGCTTCTGCAGCAAATCTGCAGCGGCAACTCTCTCATTCGTTGCAATCACGCCTACGCCTCGGCCGCCTGCACCTTCGAAGGATACGATAGGAAGTTGGCAATTTTGCGTCGGGGCGGATTTCGGATACGCTGAAACCCGTCAACACGAGGAGACAGTCACATGAAGGTCGTCACGCTCAAAGACATCCCGAACGTCCCAGTCGAAGGCGCCGAGCGGATCGAAGGCTGGACCGGCCCGGTTTCCCGGTCGCGTCAGACCATCATCGAGCCCGGCGATTCCGCGAACTACAACTGCAGCGTCGTAAATTTCAGCCAGGGTTGCACGACGGGCTGGCACACCCATAGCTGCGACCAGATCCTGGTCGTGACCTCGGGCTCCGGCATGGTGGCGACGGAGCATGAACAGCGCGAGATCAACGTGGGCGATGTCGCGCATATCACGGCCGGTGAGCGCCATTGGCATGGCGCTAAGGCCGATACGACGATGGGGCATATCACGATCACCCTCGCTGGCAGTCAAGCAACACACGAATAGTCCTGCTCTGCCAGGGCTGGCATGATGCTCTTATCGCCGCTCATGAGCAGGGCAAGCCGGAGGGAACTCCCGTCAGGCTTGAATGCGACAGTGGCCGTGAGCCCCAGCCAGCCCTGGCCTGGCACAGCCAGCATCGGGTGGCTGCGCGGCGTGGTGATTTCCGCCCCACGGCGTCGCCCGCGGCGGCGTGCCCGATGCTAATGCGACTGGCTAGCTTGCGCCTTCGACGATGAAGGCGCGGCCGGTCGAATTGTCGAACCGGCCCGGCAGGATTTTTCTGGTACTCCGGCGAGTCCTACCAGCGCTTGAACGCCGCGGTCTCGGCGAACTCAAGGATGACGATCCCGTTTCGGCTCCGGTCCGCCTTCGATCAGTTCGGTGGCGCCGCCGCGAGCGGGTCAGAAAGCGTCCGCCATACTGCGCAATCGTGGCGGGGACCGCCGCCCGGTAGGGCTCCATCGCGTCCGAGTTGGTGATCTCAAGTTCGACAACGAAATAGGCCGGCATGCTCAACTCGCCTTGCTGAGTTTTTTCAGGGGTGGCAGCTTACGGGCATGACGCCCCGGAACCAAGAGTGCCGCTTCCGGTAAGGGTCTGGGCGCGTCCGGCGTGCGCCGGACCGGAAAACGGAAGCAAGAGATCCCGCCGACAGCGACAACCGCGATGCCGATCCGGAAAGCTGAACGCGAGTACCCGTTGTCGTGTTGCATCAACTAGCAGCGGATCTCTTTCGCGCGATGTGAACAGCAGGATCAGATGCGGGTGCTGGTGGTCGGAGGGACTGGTCTCATAGGTGGTGCGGTCATCGCTCGCCTGATCCAAGCCGGTTGCGAGGTCGTCGGCATCGCGCGAAAGACCGGAAGCGCGGCGCGCAGCGTCCGGGCCGCTCGTTGGATATCCATCGATATCGCCGCAGCGAGGCGGCCGGATGACTGGTCTCCGTGGCTCGCCGGGATAGACGCGGTCGTCAATTGCGCGGGTGTGCTGCAGGACAGCCCTTATGAGTCGACCCGGGCGGTCCACGTCGAGGGCATCACCGCATTGTTCGCCGCCTGCGAGTTCGCGGGGATCCGCCGCGTCGTGCATTTTTCCGCGATAGGCGTCGACC
>VAZT01000654.1 GCA_005884825.1 Alphaproteobacteria bacterium | reverse complement strand
ATTACTATGCAGATGGGACATTGTCTGGCTCTGTAGCGCGACAATTTCGCGATCGGTGCAATTCTAGCTTGTCGACCGCGCGATCCCAAGCGATTTGCGGCCAAATACTATGTTAGGACCGGCGCTCAATAAGTCGTGGCGAGCTTTGGATAACGATTGTCTTGACGCCGATCTCGTTCGTCGGGCCATTCTGGAGAATTCCGAGACTTAATCCGAGACTTAAAACGTCTGCTGCCGGATAGGTCGACGCGACGCGATCCGGCTGGCTGCGGGGGGTAAATGGCTTTGTTTCGCAAAAAAGCGTAAATCCATCGCTCTGGCGCAAGGAGTTGTGCAAAACCGCTCGACCACAATGCGGGTTCCGACGCTTGAAATCAGTCGCGTCAACTACCCCTTGCCGTCGTCACCGGCCTCGCCGCCTGACCTGCCGCGCGAACGCCACGTACTGCCGGCAACGCGCGAGATGCGCTCAGCCTCGCCGAGCTCGACAAAACATCGATGCCGTGTGCGGCCAGTTGGTGCCACAGGTCTCGGCGACCGGCGATCTTAACCGCGCGGTCTCGGCCGTAACTCGGCCGAGACGACCACCTCCGCGACGACATCCAGCACGACGATCACCACGGTCATGACGACCCGCTCTTACGAAGGCGGGGCGATCGATTAGCAAACCCGGCACGCAGCCGACCTCAGCCCGCGTCGCAGCCAGCTCGATCACGCGCGACGGTACAAAAAACCAACCACAAGTGGTTAACGCTGTAGGCGGCACGTGCGACGATCGTCTCGTTCACGTCAGCGGTGCGCGCGGGCGAATAGCTTTAATAGGAGGAGCCCCTGACGGGCACGCGTGTTGTGCTCGACGTTCTCGTCACCGGCAGCTGTTCGCCACCCAACACTACGCTGGTGACCCGCCAAGCACGGCAACCGCGATCGCCGAGTTCAAGGTGGCCGCTGCGATTGCCGGCTGATCGCCCTTCGATTGCGCGCCCGCAGTGCGCCTTTTAGGATGGGGACGGACCGCCAGGACTAGACGGTGAAGGAGAGTGAGTGCCTTCGGCAACTGAAATCAACAAAACACCTCTGCGTCGTGAACGGCGCTTCCCTATTACGCTCGTCGGGTGCCGGGTTTACGGAGCTTGGCAGACCTGAGAGGATTAAGACTATTGTTCATCGGAGTTGGAGCTCCAGCCGGAGGCCGACTCAACCAGTATGGGGTAAGAATTATGGAGATCGGGTATTTTGGCATCGGTATTGGACCGACCGTCGATCCCGACTGGGTGAAAACGGTTGCGACCACGATCGAGAGGCTCGGGTTTTCGACGATTTGGGCCCCGGAGCACGTCGTGCTCCTCGAACAATACACATCCAGGTACCCGTATTCGACCGGCAAATTTCCCGCCCCGCCGGACACCCCGATAGCCGACCCCTTCACAACCTTGTCGTATGCCGCTGCCTGCACAAGCAGGATTCGGCTGGCGACGGGTATCTGCCTCGTGCCAGAGCATAACCCCCTCGTGCTGGCCAAGACGGTAGCGACGCTCGACCGGTTGAGCGGCGGTCGGTTTATCTTCGGTGTTGGCGTCGGCTGGCTGGCGGAGGAGTTCGAGGCGCTCGGGGTTCCGTTCGAACGCCGCGGTCCGCGCACGCGCGATTATATCGACGCGATGCGCAAGCTCTGGACCGAGCGGAGCAGCTCGCATGACGGTGAGTTTGTCAGATTCGCGAACGTTTTGAGCTATCCCAAGCCGGTCAGCGGTAAAGGTGTGCCGGTCTGGTTTGGTGGAGAGAGCAATCCGGCGTTGAGACGTGTGGCCGAATACGGCGACGGTTGGATCGGTTTCAACCTCCTGCCTGACCAGGCCGCCGAGAAGATCAAACGTATCGAAAGCCTGCTCGAGGCCAACGGGCGTAAACGCTCAGATGTCAAGCTCGCGGTGTCCCCGTACACCAACCCGATCAAGACCGACGATCTGAAGCGCTATCGCGATGCCGGCGTCGAAGAGATCGCCTTGTTGGCGATGAACAGGCCTCGGTCGCAGCAGGACATGGTTGCCGGGCTCGAACAAATCGCGCGAGAGTTCATCGAGCCGGCAGCGAAGCTCTAAAGAGGCGCTCGACTCCGGAGCCCTGTAAGCAACATTTCTGCATTGCGCCGGAATATTCTCTCGAGGATCTGC
>VAZT01000653.1 GCA_005884825.1 Alphaproteobacteria bacterium | reverse complement strand
GAGTCAATATCATTGTGATAATAATGAAGTTATAGAATTACCTGTTCTCCGTTACAAAGCCACGCTGGCGCGGTGAAGGCGGCGGTGACCGACGGACTATTATATATAGAGAGGTCGGCGGCTCGCGGGCTGATTAGCTCATGGCCGATCCGTCGAGGGTTTACGGGGTCTCGGGCCCAAATGCTTCTCAAACCAGTGATGCGCGTACGGCTCCGTATTGAAGGGCGCCACTTCCCGATATCCCGATCGGCGGTAAAGTTGTTGCGCTTCTTTCAGTGCCCGGTTGGTTTCAAGTCGTAAGGTTCGCAACCCTGCCGCGAGCGCGCACGTCTCCAAAGCGGTGAGGAGCCGCTCACCGATTTTGAGTCCCCGCGCCTCGGGCGCCACCCACATGCGTTTCACCTCCCCGATCCGCCGGTCCTTGATCTTGAGCGCACCGCACCCGATAGTAGCGCCATCGAGGCTTGCGAGGAGGAGGTAGCCGTTGGGGGGCGTCAATTCCTCTGGATCCGCCGTAATGCTCTTCCTCGCATCAAAGCCATGTTCGAACCGGTCCTTAAGCTCCCGAAAGTAGGCCTTCAATGACGCCCGCGCACCCGGCGAGCGGGGGTCGGCCGGGGCAATTTGAACGGCGGCCGCGCGCATGAGCCGCTCGACTTCCTCCATCGAGGCGACGAGCCGCTCGCGCTGATCCTGCGACAGAGGTCCAAGGACCGAAGCGGCATAGTGGTCAGAGAGACGATTCAACGTCTTGAGCTCGGATTGACCCTTCTGTGTGAGCTTTGCTGTCGTTGCGCGTGCATCGTCGCGAGCTTGCATGCGGCGCACGAGACCCTGCCGCTCGAGTGATCGGAGAAGGCGACTTAAGTACCCGGAATCGAGCTCGAGGCGAGTCCGCAGGTCGCGCACCTCCGCGCCGCGGATCCCGATCTCATAGAGAAGTCGCGCTTCACTCAGGGGGCGCCCTCGCCCCAGGAAACTGTTAGAGAGAACCCCTAGACGTCGCGTCACCTCGCGGTTGAAGCGACGCACGGATTTGATCTGTCGGCGATTCATTTGCTGACTATAGTCAGATAAAAGTTGACCGGCAAGGCGTCACGGTACAAAATGTCGTCCCCTATGCCGCGAGGGCCAATTATGAACGAAATGAGATTCGGGGTCAGACTCGTTAGCACTACCGGATTTGCGCTATTGGCCGCAATCACTGGTGCGCTGATGATGGTGGGTTGCCCGCAAACGCCTGCCCCCGGAACGTCGTTCCGTGACTGTTCGAATGGTTGCCCCGAAATGGTGGTGGTGCCGCAGGGCAGGTTCACGATGGGGGCACCGCGGGGCGAAGAAGAGCGCGAGAATTGGCCTGCTGAGCGCCGCGGATACTCGGTACCGCAGCATTTGGTCACATTTCGACACAAGTTCGCAATTGCCAAATTTGATGTGACGCGAGATGAGTACGGTCAATTCGTGGCGGAGACACATCGGCCGGACCCTGCTGATAGCTGCATTTCGCCTAGTCCAGCCGGAACCTTCATTGAGACGAACGGCAATTGGCATTCTCCAGGCTTTCCGCAGACCGGAAGAGACCCCGTCGTCTGCGTGAGTTGGGACGATGCAGAGGCCTATGCGTCGTGGCTGAGCGCCAAGACAGGGCATGTCTATCGTTTACCGACCGAGGCTGAGTGGGAATATGCGGCGCGCGCGGGAACGACGACGGCGCGTTACTTTAGCGATAATCCGGCGGAGGTCTGCCGCTACACCAATGTTGGTGATCTGGATTACAGTGAGCAGCATCCTGGCGATAGCGGGGCGAATCGAGGGTGCCGCGACGGGTATGCATTCACGTCGCCGGTTGGAAGTTTTCCGCCGAACCAGCTCGGCGTTTACGACATGCTTGGCGATGTCATGGATTGGACTGAAGATTGCTCGAATGCCAACTATAACGGCGCGCCTGCCGACGGCACGGCGTGGCTGACCGGAGACTGCAGTCGGCGCGTTTTGCGTGGCGGTTCCTGGGACATGGATCTCAGCGGTGCCCGCTCAGCTAACCGCCGCATCCGCTCCCTGACCTCCCATCGGAACACCACCTTAGGGTTCCGCGTGGCCAGAACACTCTAGTTACATCTTGTACCTTTAGCCCTTTACCTCTTTGGGGGCTCCAAGGGGGCGCGAGCCCCTTGGCGAATCGGTTTAGATTTGAGTGCGAAGCAATTTGTCCG
>VAZT01000603.1 GCA_005884825.1 Alphaproteobacteria bacterium | reverse complement strand
GCATCCTCGATGAACCAAGTACCCTGGCCGATCCGCGCCACGAAGCGCTTCGTGGACCCGAACAAACGCCGTTCCATGAGGTTTTCTGCAATCTGAAGGTTTACGCGGCCTGGCGTTGACGCCGCGCACCCGCGAACAGCTTGATCATCTCCCGGTTAAAGGCCGGGATATCATCGGGCATGCGGCTGGTGACCAGGTTACCGTCGACAACGGCTTCCTGATCGACAACGTCCGCTCCGGCGTTCCTCAGATCGGCCCTCACCGATGGCCACGAGGTCATCCGCCGGCCCCTCGCTTTGTCAGCTTCGATAATTGTCCAAGGCCCATGACAGATCGCCGCCACAGGCTTGGCAGCGTCGAAGAATGCCTTCACGAATGCAACGGCAGCAGGAATTATTCTGAGCTTGTCCGGGTTGATCACACCACCCGGCAGCAGCAATGCATCGAAATCTTCCGAGCGGGCTTCCTCAAGCTTCAAATCGACTGGAAGCGTTTGGCCCCAGTCCGTGAAGTTCCAACCCCGTACCTCGTCGCCCTTGGGGGAGACAACGCGTGTGTCGGCGCCGGCTTGATCGAGCGCTTTGCGCGGTTCGGTGAGTTCCACTTCTTCAAAGCCATCCGTGACGAGAATGGCGACCTTCAGTCCTTGCACGGTCTCGTTTGCCATCTTTGCAACCTTCTCCACTAGGCGCGAAATGATGCGTCGGAGTTAAGGCACAACGGACCATTCGTCCTTGACGAAGATCAAATTTTTCAGTTCTGAATTCAATGATCGTCCCGCTCGCAAGCATCACACCGACGAGCGCGATTTTATCGCCTCTGTTGGCTGATCAGGGAGCTCGACGCCGTTCATCGTCGGCTTGATCCATTGCCCGCGCAGCAGCGCGGTGACGACAAGTAGATCGCAACTCCCACTTGCAGTGAGAACTATGTCCATTGGCGCCAAGTTCCGCAGTCAGTTGAAGGTGTACTCTGCCGAAAGCGTCTGGCGGGTATCAAAAGAGCCGAGAAATTGATAGCTATCAATGCGGCTGTAGGCCCGGGCACCGATATTTAAGCGACATGTTCCGGGCGGGCCTTGCCATCGGCCGCGCTTACACGCGCGATAGGTGCATACCTTGGATCGGGTGAGCGACAGACACAAAGGGAGGTCTATATGAGGTCAGATAGCGATATCAAACGAGACGTCGAGGATGAGCTGCGATGGGATCCGGACCTCGATGCGACGGACATTGCCGTAACAGTGAAGAGCGGGGTTGTCACGCTCGCCGGGTTCACGCGCAGCTATAGCGACAAACTCGAGGCGGAGGCGGCGGCAAAGCGGGTGGCTGGCGTCCTCGGCGTCGCCAATGACATCGAAGTGCGCCTGCCGAACCTCGACCAGCGGCCCGATCCCGAAATCGCGCGCGACGCGATTGCCGCAATCGTGCAGCGGCTGCCGCTCGTGTCGGAGCAGATCAAAGTGCTCGTTCGTAACGGCTGGATCACCCTCGAAGGCGATGTCGAATGGGACTATCAACGCTCGGCGGCCGAAAGCGCTGTACGGCGGGTGAAGGGCGTGAAGGGGGTCACCAACACGATACACGTCAAACCGCGCGCTCCGGCCGGCGAGATCAAGCGCAAGATCGAAGAGGCGTTCCGCCGCAGCGCGGAAATCGATGCAAATCGGATCACCGTCGAAGCCCAAGGCGGGGAGGTGATCCTCAAAGGCACGGTACGGTCCTGGGCCGAACGTCGGGAGGCGGAACGAGTCGCTTGGTCAGCTCCGGGCGTCAGACGAGTGGAAAACCGCATCACCATCAGCGTTTAAATCTCAGCAAAGGAGAAAATCCGATGGCTAGCAGGTCGTTAATGCCGTTTTCGCGCAACATGCCGATGTCGCGCTGGAGCGAGGACACCGATCCTTTCCTGGCAATGCGCCGGGAAATGAACCGGCTCTTCGACGACGCCTTGGGCGGACTTGGATTGCCGAGCTTGTTTGGTCCCGCGCTCCGGCAAATGCCAGCGGCGCCGAAAATCGACGTCAGTGAAACGGATAACGAGATCCAAGTCACGGCGGAGATGCCTGGCATAGATCAGAACGAGGTCGAGGTCCTGCTCGAAGACGACAGGCTGATCATTCGCGGGGAGAAGAAGGAGGAGCGCGAGGACAAAGACCGCAATTACCACGTCAGAGAGCGCGTACAGGGCGCCTTTTCACGCACCCTGCCGCTGCCCTTTGCACCCGACCCCAATCAGGTAAAGGCTGAGTTCAAAAACGGCGTGATGACCATCGTGATCCCCAAGCCCCAAGAGGTGAAGCAGAAGCAACACCGGATCGAGGTCCAAAAGGACACGAGTGCCCCCAGTGAGCCTTCGGTGTCGCGAAGTGATCGGGCAGCGGGGGCGACATCCTCAACGACGTCTCAGTCCCCGGCGGAGCAGCGGGAGAAGGAAACCGCGGCGGAATAGTCGCGTTTAACTAAGAACGGGCGAGCCGCTCCGACCGGGGCGGCTTCCCCCCTTTGCCGGAGGTGTTGAATGGCCAAAGTCATCGGGATCGATCTGGGGACGACCTTTTCCTGTGTCGCCGTAATGGAAGGCGGCAAAGCCAAAGTGATCGAGAACCCGGAAGGCGCGCGTACCACGCCCTCGGTGGTCGCTTTCGCGAGTTCCGGCGAGGTGCTGGTTGGACAGCCAGCGCGGCGTCAAGCGATCACCAACCCGGAGAATACGATCTTCGCGATC
>VAZT01000602.1 GCA_005884825.1 Alphaproteobacteria bacterium | reverse complement strand
TTCCTCGGCCGCCGCTTCGGCCTCGGCGTCTGACGCCCCGCTCAGTCCAGGATTTCGACGGGGTCACCTGAGCGGATAACACCCTCCGCCAGCACAGCGCCATAGACACCGGCCGTGCCGTCGTGAACCCGAGCGACGTTGCGCAAGATCCCCGGGTTCGGCGCTGCCGTCTCCGGATCGAGTGTGATCATCTGGCAGCGCGGGTCCCGATCGCCAACCGCGACGACGACCTTTGATCCGATGCGCAACCTGCGGCCGACCAGTCCGTTTTCAGAGAAGCCTTCCGCGGCTCCGAGATCGAGGTACACGTTCGCCCGGAAACGTCGTTTGTCGAGCGCGGCTCCGACTTCTTCACCAAGCTGCCGCACCGTCTGCAGAGAAAAGAGCGAGATAGGGCGGCAATCCGTCAGCGACCGGTCGGAGCGCAGCAGGGTCAGCGAAAAGCCATCACCGGCCCCCTCGGATAGCCGGCGCAACAGCGCTGCGTCATCGACCGCCACCACTTCACCAGTCGGCGTCTCGACATCGACCGCGAGGTCGGCCGGGTCGGCGCCAATGGGATTGAGCATTGGAGATAGAGCCTCGGCTTCCTCCAGGTTGGGAGGCACGGCCGCCCTATCGGGATGGCGAAAGCGCGGGCGATACAACAACATTTCATGCCGCTCTCGTCCCGTAAAGAAAGGAAACCCCGCAGGCGCAGCCGAGCTCTTGAAAGCATAGAGCCGGTCGCCGTAAACGCCCGAATAGCCAGCAAAAATTGCCGGCAATTCCTCCCCGCGCATGCTTTTTACCGGATAGCGCCAAACGCTTTCCACCTGACCAATGATGCTCATGAGCCCCATCTCCCTGTTTCGTATTGCTTGCTGGAGCGATACGGGCAGGTAGCGCGATCGCCCTTGGTCTCTGATAGAGGAGCAGCACGCGCATGGCTAGTCCCCATGTGGAAATCGTTGCTGGCACTCGGCCGGGAATGGCCGCACAATGCGCCGACTACATCCGCGGAGGAGAGAGCATGAGCGCACGCAAAGAGTGGCACCCCGAGAAGGTCCGTTCCGGGCTCACCCATCCGGTCATCGACGCCGACGGCCATTGGATCGAATACGGGCCGGTTTTCGCCGAAAAGGTACGCAAGGCGGCCGGCGACAAGGCGGCGGACGGGTTGCTGCGGCACATGCGCCGCATCCCCGACGCGCTGTCGCTGTCGATCGCCGAGCGGCGCCGCCGCGGCATCGCGATGGAAGGCTATTGGGGGCGCCAGTCGACCAACACCCGCGACCGCGCCACCGCGATGATGCCGCGGATGCTCTATGACCGGCTCGACGAGCTGGGGATCGATTTCGGCATCATTTATCCGACCGCGGGCCTCGGCATCGCGCGCATCGATGACGACGAGACCCGGCGCGCCGTGATCCGCGGCTTCAACATCGTCACGGCCGATTATTTCCGCGATCTCAGCGACCGCCTGACCCCGGCGGCGGTGATCCCGATGCACACCCCCGAGGAGGCGATCGAGGAGCTCGAATTCGTCACCCGGCAGCTCGGCTCCAAGGTCGGCATGTTCGGCAGCAGCATCAAACGCACCTTGCCGGCCGCCCAGGGCCTCGACCCCGACGTCGCCAAATTCGCCGTGCATTTCGACCAGCTCGGGATCGACAGCGACTATGATTACGACCCGGTCTGGCGCAAATGCCAGGAGCTCAGGATTGCGCCGACTTTCCACACCGGCGGCCGCGGCCTCGGCCTGCGCAATACGCCGAGCAATTTCACCTTCAACCATATCGGCCATTTCGCCGACGCCGGCCATGCGGTGGCCAAGGCCATTTTCCTCGGCGGCGTCACCCGGCGCTTCCCCGATCTGCGCTTTGGCTTCCTCGAAGGCGGCTCAGGCTGGGCATGCCAATTGTTCGCCGACCTGATCGAGCACTGGGAGCGGCGCGGCAAGGAAGGCCTCGAATACATGGACCCGAAAAAGCTCGACCGCCCGCTGCTGGCGCAGCTGGTCGAGAAATACGGGTATAAGGACATCGGCGACGAGTTGCGCCGCCGCGACGGCTGGCCCAACCCGGGGGACGACGAGCTCGACGGCGGGGTCCCGGTCCATGACGATTACGCCGCGTGCCAGATCACCAAGAAGGAGGACTGGCTCGACCTCTACGCGAAGCCGTTCTTCTTCGGCTGCGAGCCGGACGACCGGATGAACGCCGTCGCGTTCAGCAAGCTCAACCCGCTCGGCGCCCGGATCAACGCGATCTTCAGCTCGGATGTCGGCCATTTCGATATCCCCGACATGCGCATGGTCCTCCCGGAAGCCTGGGAATTGGTCGAGGACGAGCTGATCACCCGCGACGACTTCCGCGACTTCACCTTCGCGAACGCGGTGCGCCTCTTCGGCACGCAAAACCCCGACTTCTTCGAAGGCACCCCCGTCGCCGACGCCGCCGCCGAGGTGCTGGGCAAAACCCCGGTGCGCGCCGCCGCCGAGTAGCCCCTCACCCGCCTCCCCCCGGACTAGATCCGGGGGTCGCCACCCTCTCCCGCAATGCGACGCAATGCGGGAGAGGGGGGACCAAGCCCGACGGGCTTGGTGGGTGAGGGTAGCGCGCC
>VAZT01000123.1:9377-10398 GCA_005884825.1 Alphaproteobacteria bacterium | reverse complement strand
AGCCAGGGGCAGGCTCTGGACCCCGCTTTCGCGGGGGCGACGAGGGGCGATCCAACCTGATCGGATAATGCTACAGTGCTTCGATCCGCTAAGCGCGCGTGGGACCGGTCTGCGCCGCTGCGGCGCGAGCCTCTTCTTCCTCCTCGTCGCGCAGGCGCAACGGATCGATCCCCTTGGCCTGCATTTCGGCCTCCTCGGCCGACTGGGCGACATTGGCGGTAATTGTCACCGATACTTCCGGATGAAGCACGACCTTCACCACATGCAGGCCCAGATTCTTGATCGGCCGGTCGAGGACGACTTGTCGTTTCTCGATCGTAAAACCCGCTCCGGTCACCGCATCGGCAATGTCGCGGGCCGAAACCGAGCCGTACAGCTGCCCGCTCTCGCCGGCCTGGCGGATGATGACGACGGTAAGACCCTCGATTTTGCCGCCGACTTCCGTCGCCTCGGTCCGGCGCTGCAGGTTGTTGGCTTCGAGCTGAGCGCGTTGGGTCTCGAAATACGTCAAATTCTCTTTTGTTGCGCGCATCGCTTTTTTCTGAGGCAACAAATAGTTCCGCGCGTAGCCGGGTTTCACTTTGACGAGTTGACCCATCTGGCCGAGCTTCTCGACCCTCTCGAGCAGGATCAGTTCGATCATTCACATTCCTCCAAATTTCTCAAAACTTAGGCGAAACGCCGACGCAGACCGAGCGGCGAATCGAGCAGCCCCAAAAGGGCGATCAGCAGGAGCGGCCAACCCAAGATCCCGGCCAGCAAATAGAAGACCGTAAGGGTGACCGCCGGACGTGGAAGCCGGCGCGCCACCGTATGGAGCACGGCAAGGCCAGCAAGGCAGAACGGCACGGCCAGCACGATCAGGACGTTGACCCCGATAAAGCGCGCGGTTCCGCCGAGGAGCGTCGCCCCGGAAGCAAACGCGAGCAGCACCGGGATCCACATCGGGAGGCCGAGTGATGCGAGATCGGGAGATGGCCGCCAGCTCGCTCCGAAACGGGCCAGCAGACCCTGGGCAAGG
>VAZT01000123.1:0-9265 GCA_005884825.1 Alphaproteobacteria bacterium | reverse complement strand
CATTCGACGGCATTGCAAGGTCCAGTCCTGGCCAACAAGGATTGGTGCACGAGCAGCACGACCGGAACGACATTCAGCGCCGCAAAAAGGGCGGCTGCCAGCAGGTTGCCGGCACCCGCCAGAATCAGCGCCGCGAGGAACCCAGCCGACGCCGAGGCGCCAGTCCCGAGCGACAACCCGGCGGCGAAAAGCGGCAACTGCGCGAGATAGACGAGGATCATGGAGCCGGTCGAACCGGTCAGCACCAGCAGATACGGGCCGGCTGCGAGCATCCCGCAGACCACCGATACCCCGGCGAACCCCGGCCGGCTCACGGCGATACCCGCCCAGGGCTCAGCTGACTCGGGACTGCCTATTTCACCAGGTACGGGAGCAGACCCAGAAACCGCGCCCGCTTGATCGCCTGGGCCAGCTCGCGCTGCCGCTTGGTCGAGACCGCGGTGATGCGGCTCGGCACGATCTTGCCGCGCTCCGAGATGAAGCGTTGCAACAGCTTGACGTCCTTGTAGTCGATCTTGGGGGCATTGGGTCCGGAGAACGGGCACGACTTCCGTCGGCGGAAAAACGGACGGCGCGCCGCCGCACCGCGCCCCGGGCCGCCGGGCGACTGGCTTTCCATTTACGCCTCCGCCGTTTCGGGAACCGGGCGCTCGAGGGCCGGCTGCTCGGGGACCGCCTGCTCGGCGATCGCCTGCTCGGGGATCGCCTGCTCGGGGACCGCGTTCTCCGTGACCGGACGTTCCGCTGCAGGCCGCTCGATCTCGCGCCCCTCACCCGATCTCTCCCGATCGCCGCGGCGTTGGCGATCGTCACGGCTGCCGCGGCTTTGCATGACAACCGAAGGCCCCTCCTCCAACTCGTCGACGCGGATCGTCAGATAGCGGATCACATCCTCGTTGATCCGCATCGTCCGTTCGAGCTCGGCCACGGCAGCGGGGGGCGCCAAAAGATTCAGCAGCACGTAGTGACCTTTGCGGTTTTTCCGCATGCGATATGTCAAGTTGCGCAACCCCCAGTATTCGCGCTTTTTCACTTCGCCGCCATTGTCGACGACGAGCTGGGTGAAAGTGTCGGCGAGGGCATCAACCTGGGCGCCGGAAATGTCCTGGCGCGCGATGAACACGTTCTCGTAGAGCGGCATAGTGGAACAGATCCCTTATGGCTAATGCGGATTCGGGGCGCGGGCGCCGACCGAATCGAGCCGGCCGAGCCGGCAAGGGTCGAACCACGATAATATAGAGGATGGTGACACCGGCGCAACACGAAGACGCAACGCCTCCTTGACAACGGGCGAGGCGCCGTTATCACCACCCGGCCCGCATCGACGAATGCGGGGAGCCCGGCGAAGGGGGACGCGGTTCTGCATGAAGCGGGCATTCGTATTTCCGGGACAGGGCTCGCAGGCGGTCGGCATGGGGCGTGTCCTGGCGGCGACATTTGCGCCGGCGCGCCAGGTCTTCGAGGAGGTGGACGACGCCTTGTCGCAAAACCTGTCGCGACTCATGTTCGAAGGTCCGGAAAGCGAGCTTACCCTCACCGCAAACGCCCAACCGGCGTTGCTGGCGGCGAGCCTTGCGGTCATCCGCATCCTCGAAGCCGGTGGCGGCTTCGCCCTCGCCCGGAACGCCGGTTTTGTGGCGGGACACTCGCTTGGTGAATACTCCGCAATCGCAGCAGCAGGTTCAGTCAGCATCGGGGAAGGGGCGCGTCTGCTGAGGTTGCGCGGCAGGGCGATGCAGGAAGCCGTTCCGGTCGGCGAGGGGGCCATGGCTGCGCTGCTCGGCCTCGACATCGAGCAAGGACAGGCGGTTGCGGCGGAGGCTGCCGGCCCCAACCAGGTCTGCGCGGTGGCAAACGACAATGCTCCGGGACAAGTCGTCGTGAGCGGGCACCGGCAAGCCGTCGAACGGGCGATTGCGATCGCTCGGGCGAAGGGGGCGAGGCGGTCGATCGCGCTTCCGGTCAGTGCGCCGTTTCATTCACCGCTGATGGCCCCGGCCGCCGATGTCATGGCCGAAGCGCTCGGCCGCGTCGCGCTGCAACAACCCGCGGTGCCGCTCGTCGCCAATGTGTCGGCCACCGCGACGCGCGATCCGGGAACGATAAGGCGCGGGCTCGTCGAACAGGTGACAGCGATGGTGCGGTGGCGCGAGAGCGTGCTGTTTCTCAAGCAGGAGGGGGTCGAAGAGATCGTCGAAATTGGAGCCGGCCGCGTGCTCGCCGGGCTCGCGAAGCGGATCGACCCGGGTCTCGCGGCACGCTCCGTGGGGACACCGGCAGAAATCGAGAGTTTGATAAACGGGATTATTGGGTAAAGGTTTCGCGATTGTTTGATCTGTCTGGCCAGACTGGGTTGGTAACCGGAGCCTCCGGCGGGATCGGCGGGGCGATTGCAAAGGCCCTGCATCGTCAAGGCGCGGAGGTTATGGTGGCGGGAACACGCGCCGCCGCACTCGAAGCATTGGCAGGCGAGCTCGGCGGGCGAGTTCATATCGGGCTGGCCGACCTCGGCGAGTCAAACGCCCCGGAAAGACTGGCAAAAGAGGCCGAGGCGGCAATGGGCCGAGTGGACATTCTCGTCAACAACGCCGGGATCACGCGTGACGTCCTGGCGCTAAGAATGAAGGACGACGACTGGCGGTCGGTTCTGGAGGTCAATTTGACGGCGCAGTTCCGGCTGACGCGTGCGCTGCTGCACGGCATGGTTCGTCGCCGCCACGGTCGCGTCATCGGGATCAGCTCGGTCGTCGGGGTCAGTGGCAATGCGGGGCAGGCGAACTATGCCGCGGCAAAGGCCGCGATGATCGGCATGTCGAAATCGATCGCCGCCGAGATTGCCGGACGCGGCATTACCGTGAACTGCGTCGCGCCGGGTCTCGTCGTGACGGCGATGACCGACAAATTGACGCCGCAGCAACGCGCGCGGCTGGTCGAAGCGATTCCGGCCGGCCGGTTCGGCGCGCCGGAAGAGGTTGCTTCGGCGGTGGTTTACCTGGCGAGCGCCGAAGCGGCATATGTCACGGGCCAGACCTTGCACATCAATGGCGGTATGGTCATGGTATGAAGCCCTCGAACCGCTCCCCGGAGCAGTTGATTTGCAGTGCCGGGGAAACATGCTATGTGACCGCACCGTGACTCTGATGTCGACGCGTTTTCCGGAGGGCGGTCCCGGAGGGCGATGGGGGGCGGCGCCCGCCATGGCCGACAGTGCCAGGCGTTTGGTGCGTAGAAGATTTCCAGCAAGCCACTGAGGATAAGAACGGATGAGTGACGTCGCTGATCGGGTCAAGAAGATCGTCGTCGAGCATCTGGGCGTCGACGAATCGAAGGTGACCGAAAACGCCAGCTTCATCGACGATCTGGGCGCCGACAGCCTCGACACCGTCGAGCTGGTGATGGCTTTCGAGGAGGAGTTCGGGTGCGAGATTCCGGATGACGCGGCCGAGAAGATCGTGACGGTGAAGGATGCGGTCAGCTTCATCGAAACGCACAGCTGAGCCGCCCCTGCCGAACTTCCTCACCCCAGGCTGCGTGCCGCCGGCATTCCCGCCTCGCGCGGGTGGCGAGTAGATATGCGACGCGTTGTGGTGACCGGTATGGGGCTGGTGACCCCCCTCGGGGTCGGCCTCGAACGGAACTGGAGCAGTTTGGTCGAGGGGGTATCGGGCGTCCAAGCGATTCAGTCGTTTGACGTTTCCGACCTGCCGGTCAAGATCGCCGGACAGGTGCCGCGCGGCGAGACGGCCGCGGGTCTCTTTAACAGCGACGATTGGGTGCCGCCCAAGGATCAGCGCAAAATGGACGGGTTCATCGTCTTTGCGCTCGCCGCAGCCGCCCAAGCGGTCGAAGACGCCGGCTGGACGCCACAAGCCGAGGAGGCCCGCGAGCGCACCGGCGTGATGATCGGGTCCGGCATCGGCGGGCTGCCCGGAATAACCGATGGTGCATTGACCTTGCACGAACGCGGTCCGCGCCGTCTTACGCCGTTTTTCATCCCGGCCAATCTGATCAACCTCGCCTCGGGCCATGTCTCGATCCGCTACGGCTTCACCGGACCCAACCACGCCGTGGTGACCGCTTGCTCGAGCGGGGCGCATGCGATCGGCGACGCGGCGCGCCTGATCATGCTCGATGACGCCGACGTCATGGTTTGCGGCGGGACGGAGGCGGCGATCTGTCGCCTCGGTCTCGCCGGCTTTGCGTCGGCGCGCGCGCTGTCCACCGGGTTCAACCACGACCCGCCGCGGGCATCGCGTCCGTGGGACCGAGAACGCGACGGTTTCGTCATGGGCGAGGGCGCCGGAATCCTCATCCTCGAAGAGTATGAGCACGCCAGGCGGAGGGGGGCGAAGATCTATGCCGAGGTGATCGGCTACGGCATGTCCGGCGACGCATTTCATCTGACCGCTCCAGCGGAGGACGGCAACGGCGCGTTCCGGTCGATGCGCAACGCCTTGCGGCGCGCGGGCATCGCCCCGGACAAGATCGACTACATCAATGCCCACGGCACATCGACCCCGCTCGGCGACGAGATCGAGCTCGGCGCCGTGAAGCGGCTGTTCGGCGGCCATGCCTATGAGCTGTCGATGTCGTCGACAAAATCGGCGATCGGACACCTGCTCGGAGCTGCCGGCAGCGTCGAGGCAATCTTCTCGATCCTGGCGATCCGTTATGGGGTTGTCCCCCCAACCCTCAATCTCGACAATCCCTCTCCGTCCTGCGATATCGACCTGGTGCCCAAACGAGCCAAGGAGCGCAATGTGAACTACGCGCTCTCTAATTCCTTCGGCTTCGGCGGGACCAATGCCTCGCTGATCTTTGTCGGGCCGCCCTGAAAGCTCGACGCGCGCCATCGCCGCAATGGGGCGCGAGTGATGCGCGGCTTTTTTCGCCTCTTGGCATGGTCAGCCGTCACCGTGTCGCTCGTCCTCCTCGTCCTGGGCGGCGCCGGCTATTGGCTCTACCGCGACGTCGCCGCGCCCGGCCCGCTGACGGAGCCACGCACGATCGTGATCCCGCCGCGTACCGGCCTCTCCGATATCGCCTCCCTGTTGGCGGAGCAGGGCGTCATCCGGCACCGGCGCTCCTTTGAGCTGGGCGCGACCCTGTCCGGCCGCAGCTCCGCGCTGCTGGCCGGCGAATACGAGTTTCCGGCCGGAACGAGCGCGCTTCACGCGATGGAGATCATTGCCAGCGGCAGGACGGTCAAGCACCGGCTCACCATTCCGGAAGGCCTGACCAGCGTGGAAATCTTGGCGCTGGTGCAAGCAGCGCCTGCGCTCGACGGGGATCCTGGCCCGCCGCCTGCCGACGGCGAGCTGCTGCCGGAGACCTATCTTTACGAGTATGGCGACCGCCGAAAGGATATCATCGATCGCATGCAGCGGGCGATGGCGCGCGCACTCGCCGAGGTCTGGACCGAGCGTCGGCCCGACTTGCCGTTCACGACACCGCGGGAGGCGTTGATCCTCGCCTCGTTGATTGAAAAGGAAGCTTCGCGGGAGGATGAGCAGGCCCGTATCGCGGCAGTATTCGTGAACCGGCTGCGCTTGGGAATGCGACTGCAATCGGACCCTTCGGTGATCTATGCCTTGAGCGATCGGGGCTCGAAAAGGTTCGATCGCCGGCTGACCCACACCGATCTGGCGGTTCTTTCGCCCTACAACACCTATGTGACGAAAGGGCTGCCGCCCGGCCCGATCGACAATCCCGGGATATCCGCGCTGCGCGCCGCCGCACGGCCGGCCTTCACCGACGAACTTTACTTCGTCGCCGACGGAGGGGGCGGCCATGTCTTTGCCGCGACGCTCGCCGAACACCGCCGAAACGTCTCGCAATACCACCACAGCGCCGCGGCCGAACCGGAGCGCGACGTACCGGTTCACGCAATCCCAGACGAAAAACCGGGTTCGCCCGTCCGCTAACGGCGTATAACCAAACTCCAACCAGCGCCAAGCCGGGAGAAGATTGAGCTGTGGCAACGACCCTCACCCGCCTCGCTATGCTCGGGTGAGGGAGGCGCCGCCTTCGAGCAAGGTGCGGCCATTTTCTTGGGAGCGGTGGATTTGAGTATTGCCAGCATGACCGGGTTTGCGCGGGCGCAGGGCGACGAGCTCGGCATCAGCTGGGTTTGGGAGATCAAGAGCGTCAACGGCAAGTCACTCGATGTGCGGCTTCGGCTGGCGCCGGGTTTCGACGCGCTGGAGCCTCAGCTTCGCGCGCTGCTGGCGCAGCGTTTCCGTCGAGGTAATTTTGCCGCCACCCTGACCGTGACCCGTACTCAGCCCCCGGGAGTGCGGGTCAATCGCGAGACACTGGCCCAGCTCGTCGCGCTGATGAACGAGGTGGCGAGAGAGATCGAGGCGGCGCCGCCGCGCATCGACGGGCTGCTGGCTTTGCGCGGCGTGGTGGAAACGGTCGAAGACGAGCCGGATGCCGTGCTCGAGGAACGTCGCCATCTCGTTCTCGACAGTTGGGCGAAAGCGCTCGATGCGTTGGCCGACGCCAGGGCGGAGGAAGGCGCTCGTCTCGCCGCCGTGCTGCACAGCCAGCTCACGGAAATGGCGGCGTTGATTGAGGCGGCGACGGGTTGCGCGGCGGCTCAGCCGGCGGCGATTCGCGACAGGCTGCAGACGATGTTGGCGAATGTGGCCGATCTCGCCCCCGGCATGCCCGAGGAGCGGGTCGCGCAGGAAATGGCGCTGCTCATCGCTCGCTCGGATATCCGCGAGGAGCTGGAGCGGTTGCGGGCGCATCTCGAGCAGGCGGCCGACCTGCTGCGGCAGGACGAGGCGGTCGGACGCCGTCTCGATTTCCTCTGTCAGGAGTTGAACCGCGAAGCCAATACATTGTGCTCGAAATCAGCCGATATCGAGCTGACGCGAGTGGGGCTTTCGTTGAAAGCGGCGGTCGAGCAGTTCCGCGAGCAGGTGCAGAACATCGAATGAGCCCGCCAGTAATCAAAAGACGCGGGTTCTTGCTGATCCTTTCGTCGCCTTCGGGGGCGGGAAAGACGACGATCACCCGCCGGCTCGTCGCCGGTGACCCTGACCTCGCCTTGTCGGTCTCGGTGACGACCCGTCCGCCGCGGGACGGCGAAATAGAAGGGCGAGACTACTATTTCATCGATCGGCAGCGCTTCGACGAGATGCTCGCCCAGCGGGAACTCTTGGAGCACGCCACGGTCTTCGGAAACTGCTACGGCACGCCGCGCGGTCCTGTCGAGGCGGCGCTCTCCGCCGGGCGCGATGTCGTCGGAGACGTCGACTGGCAAGGCACCCAGCAACTTGCGAAAAGCGTTCCGCATGATCTCGTCTCCGTCTTCGTGCTGCCGCCGAGCCTTGCCGCGCTGGAGGCGCGGCTGAGCGCCCGCGCCCAGGATAGCGCAGCCGTGGTCGCCTCGCGGATGGCCAAATCGGCCGAGGAGATGAGCCACTGGCCGGAATACGATTACGTGATCGTCAACCGCGACGTCGAGAAGAGCGTCGCGGATGTCCGCGCCATCCTCACGGCGGAACGGCTGCGCCGTGTTCGTCAGACCGGCCTCGCCGAATTCGTCGACGGCTTGCGCGTGGACTGACAAGGCGCTCCACTGGGGGCGACCCGTCGTGTCAGGTCCGGTCAGTCGCGTGATTTTCCGCTGTCGAGATCGAGGCCAGGCAGGACTTGGGTGCCCTCTATCTGCACCGCCATGAGCTTGTTCGGATCGACACCCAACGCCTCCAGAATGGTCGGGGCGACCTGCGTGGTCTCCACCGGGCTATACACCGTTGCGGGCGACATCGACGGATTGGACGATCAACCCGGGCCCGGCTATCCGTCCCCGACGAGCCGCGCGATCGCGCAGAACTCGGCGACGGTGAGCTCTTCGGCGCGCGCCGTCGGCACGATCCCGGCGCGCTCGAGGACCGGCTCGACGGGGATGCCGAGCGTCTTGAGGCTGGTCCGCAGCATCTTACGGCGTTGGCCGAACGCGGCGGCGGTGACGCGCTCGAGGGCGGGCTGGTCGGCAAGGGCGAGCGGTTTGGGGCGTGGAACGATGCGGACGAGGCTCGAGGTCACCTTGGGAGGCGGCACGAAGGCGCGCGGCGGGATATCGAACAGAATTTGCGGCTCGGTCAGCCACTGAACCAGAACCGAGAGCCGTCCGTAGGATTTGCTGCGCGGCGCCGCCGTCAGGCGTTCGGCAACCTCGCGCTGGAACATCAACGTCAGGCTGTCGTATTCGCCGATCCGATCAAGCCAGCCGGTGAGCAGCGGGGTGGCGATATTGTAAGGCAGGT
The DNA here is from genome assembly GCA_005884825.1 of Alphaproteobacteria bacterium. Taxonomy (GTDB): domain Bacteria; phylum Pseudomonadota; class Alphaproteobacteria; order ATCC43930; family CGMCC-115725; genus AP-15. The sequence goes on along the minus strand of VAZT01000123.1, from coordinate 983 downwards.
TGGCGACGATCTTGCGGGGCGCATTTGACAGTGCGACCGGGTCGAGCCTCAGCGCGTCCCCGGCGACCAGCTCGAGGCGGCCTGGATGAGCCGCGGCAATCTCGCCAAGGGCGGCGAGACAGCGCTCGTCGCGCTCGATCGCCACGATACGGCGCGCCCCGGCGGCGAGCAGGGCCCGCGTCAACGTCCCCGGACCGGGTCCGATCTCGATGATCGTCGCATGCGCGAGCGGCCCCGCGGCGCGGGCGATCCGGCCGGTCAGATTGAGATCGAGGAGAAAATTCTGGCCGAGGCTCTTGCGTGCAACGATGCCGTGCCGAGCGATCACCTCGCGCAGCGGCGGCAAGAGGGAGGAAGTGGATCGCCCTTCAGCTGCCACCCGAGCGCCTGGCAGCCATTTCGGCGGCCAGCCGCAGCGCGGCGATCAGGCTATCGGGCCGCGCGGTGCCGCGGCCGGCGATTGCCAGCGCCGTTCCGTGATCGGGCGACGTCCGCACAAAGGGCAGACCCAAGGTCACGTTGACTCCGCGATGGAAGTCGATCGTCTTGATCGGGATCAGCGCCTGGTCGTGATACATGCACAGCGCCGCGTCATAGGCGCTACGCGCCTCGGCGTGAAACATCGTGTCGGGCGGTAACGGGCCGCGCACATCTATCCCGGCGGCATGCAATTCAGCCACAGCCGGCTCGATGATCTCGATCTCCTCGCGGCCGAGGCTGCCGGCCTCCCCGGCGTGCGGATTGAGCCCGGCGACCGCGAGGACCGGAGAGCCGGCACCAAAATCGCGGCGCAGCGCCGCGTCCGTGATACGTCCGGCGTGGACGATAGCGGCCGAGGACAGGGCTTCAATCGCCCGGCGCAATGCGAGATGTATCGTAACCGGGACGACCCGCAACCCCGGGCACACCAGCATCATGACCGGAGCCGCACCGGCCCCCGCGAGCTCGGCGAGGTACTCGGTGTGTCCAGGATGGTGAAAGCC
>VAZT01000122.1 GCA_005884825.1 Alphaproteobacteria bacterium | reverse complement strand
TCGGCAGTGTGGGGTGCTACGTGCCGGGCGGCCGCTATCCGATGGTCGCCTCGGCGCATATGAGCATTGTCACAGCGCGCGTCGCCGGGGTCGGGCACATCACCGCCTGCACCCCGCCCAACCAGGGCGGCCCGCATCCCGAAACGATCGCGGCGATGCATCTCGGCGGCGCCGACGATATCCACGTTCTCGGCGGCGTTCAGGCAGTCGCGGCGATGGCGCTCGGCACCGCGACCTTCCAGCCGGTCGACATGCTGGTCGGTCCCGGCAACGCTTATGTCGCCGAGGCCAAGCGTCAGCTTTACGGCCGCGTCGGCATCGACCTCTTCGCCGGCCCGACCGAGATCCTGGTCATTGCCGACGAGACCGCCGACGCCGAGATGTGCGCGACCGACCTGTTGGGGCAGGCCGAGCACGGCCCTACGTCGCCGGCGATCCTGCTGACGACCTCCGAGAAGCTTGCCCACGCCGCGATCGCCGAGGTCGACCGGCAGCTTGCCGTGTTGCGCACCGCCGACATCGCCGGGGTGGCGTGGCGCGATTACGGCGAGGTTATTCTCTGCTCCGACGAGGACGAAATGGTGGCCGAGGCCGACCGCATCGCCGCCGAGCATGTCGAGGTGCTGACCCGCGAACCGCGCCGCTATCTGGAAAGGCTCAAGAACTACGGCGCCCTCTTTCTCGGCCCCGAGACCAATGTGTCTTATGGCGACAAGGTGATCGGCACCAACCACACGCTACCCACCAGGGGTGCGGCGCGCTACACGGGCGGTCTCTGGGTCGGCAAGTTCCTGAAGACCTGCACCTACCAGGAGATCAGGACCCCCGAGGCGAGCGCGCTGGTCGGCGAATACTGCAGCCGCCTCTGCGCGATCGAACGCTTCTGGGGCCACAAGGAGCAATCTGACCTGCGCGTCCGCCGCTTCGGCCGCAAGAACGCCGCCGAGTGAGCAGAAGCGCGCATCACCTGTCACATACAGGAAACAGCCGGGCGCCGAGTGATCTTTTCGGTGCGCGCAGCCACGCCGCCTGCGCCTGCCACCTCGGAGATGGACGCGAATTGATACAATATTTTACGGGATAAAACTGCGTGCCCGGCAGTTTGTTCGACAGTTACCCAGCTCAGGGGGATAGTGAAATGAACAGAACCGCGCAGAAGCCGAACCGAGTTACGGCTGTATTCCAAAATTCAAGACTGTCTTTCGACCTGGCTCGCGGTGCGACATTCGCCCAACTGGCCGAGCGGCTCGGGCGGCTGGGCGAAGCCCATGGCGGTTTGCCATTGTCCGTCGAACTTCGCGTGCCTGTCGAACCAGCACGTTAAAGGCCAATAACTCCCTCCTCAATTAACTATCCTCCACTGGCCGCTCGCGTCCCGGCAGGCGGTGCCGTAACGCTCGGTCGTACGGTTGCCCGCGGGCCCGGTGGTCCGGTATTCCCGGCAATATTCGCCCTGCGCGTTGGTCCAGCCGCGCCGCGGCGTGTAGGTAATCGACGGGCTCCCGGCAGATCCGGAGGGAGCATAACCGCCTGACGGCTGAGGTGGTGTCCCGGCCGCAGGATAAGAGGCCGGGGCGGGGTTGTAGGGCGGCGGCGGGTAATAAACCGGTGGCGGATAGGGATAAGGATAGGGATAGGGGTAGGGGTAGGGGTAGGGCGGGTAGTAGAACGGAAACCCGATCGGAAAACCGAAGCCGAACCCGACAAACACGCGAGCCGCGGCTGGGGTGGGGGCCGAAACGGCGGCGGCGAAGCCGAGCGCGGCAATAATGGCCGCAGCGCCGAAACCAGCGGCCCGGCCGGTCTTTGTCTTGAGCATCAAGCACTCTCCGAGTGTTCGTGAGCCGAAATAATATAATCGTTGGGAGTAGCGGACCAGAAGCCCGTTACGTCGTCTCCCGGATAGGTACCAACCGAGTGGCGTGAAGGAAGGTTGCCCGGCGGCTCCCGAGGGGCTAAGACGCGGCGGAACTCAGCAAGGAGAAACGGCCGTGGCGCGCGGAACTGACCAGCACAGAAACCCAAAATCCGACATCGAGATCGCGCAGGCCGCGGCGATGCGGCCGATTGTCGAGGTCGCCGAAGAAAAGCTCGGCATTCCGGAAGAGGCGGTCTCCCCCTATGGCAGATACAAGGCGAAGATCTCGCTCGACTATATTCGCTCGCTCGGCGGCAGCCCCGACGGCAAGCTGATTCTTGTCACCGCGATCAATCCGACGCCGGCGGGCGAAGGCAAAACGACGACGACAGTCGGGCTCGGCGACGCGCTCTACCATATCGGCAAGAAGGCGATCCTGTGTCTGCGCGAGCCGAGCCTCGGACCGTGCTTTGGCATGAAGGGGGGCGCGGCGGGCGGCGGCTATGCGCAGGTCGTGCCGATGGAGGACATCAACCTCCACTTCACCGGCGACTTTCACGGCATCGCCACCGCGAACAATCTGCTCGCGGCGCTGATCGACAACCACATCTATTGGGGAAACGAGCTCGGCATCGATCCGCGTCGCGTCAGCTGGCGCCGCACGATGGATATGAACGACCGTGCCTTGCGGCAGATTGTTTCCTCGCTTGGTGGGGTCGCCAACGGCTTTCCGCGCGAGGACGGGTTCGACATCGTCCCGGCTTCGGAGGTCATGGCGGTGTTCTGCCTCGCCACCGACCTCGACGATTTGCGGCATCGCCTCGGCAATATCATCGTCGCGCAGACCCGCGACCGGAAGGCGGTACGCGCGGCCGACCTCAAGGCGGCAGGCGCGATGGCGGTGTTGCTCAAGGACGCGATCGCGCCCAACCTCGTCCAGACGCTGGAGGGCAATCCCGCCTTCATCCACGGCGGCCCGTTCGGCAACATCGCGCATGGCTGCAACTCGGTAATTGCCACGACGGCGGCGCTGAAGCTGGCCGATTACGTCGTGACCGAGGCGGGGTTCGGCGCCGATCTCGGAGCCGAGAAATTCTTCGACATAAAATGCCGCAAGGCCGGTCTGAAGCCGGCCGCCGCCGTCGTCGTGGCGACCGTGCGCGCCTTGAAAATGCACGGCGGCGTCGCGCGCGACGCTCTGCGGCAGGAAAACGTCAGGGCACTGGAAGGCGGCTTTGCCAACCTCGCCCGTCATTTGCGGAATCTACGCCAATTCGGCGTGCCGGCGGTCGTCTCGGTCAACCGCTTCAGCGCCGACACCGCGGCGGAGCTCGACCACCTGAAGGAGCTCTGCGCACGCGAGGACGTGGAGGCAATTATCGCCGATCACTGGGCGCATGGCGGCGAGGGGGCGAGCGATCTGGCGCGGGCCGTCGTCGCGCTCGCCGATAGCGGCAAGGCGAAGTTCCAATATCTCTATCCGGACGACATGCCGCTGTGGGAGAAGGTGCGGACGATCGCGCAGCGCCTCTACGGCGCCAGCGACGTCGAGGCCGACAAGCGCATCAAGGACCAGCTCGCCGATTTCGAGAAGCAGGGCTTCGGCCATTTTCCGGTGTGCATCGCCAAAACCCAATACAGCTTTTCGACCGACGCCAACATCAAAGGAGCGCCGAGCGACCACATCGTGACCGTGCGCGAGGTGCGCCTGTCTGCGGGAGCCGAGTTCGTCGTCGTGATCTGCGGCGACATCATGACAATGCCCGGCCTGCCCCGAGTGCCGGCGGCGAACAGCATCGAGGTGACCGAGGACGGCCGGATCACCGGCTTGTTCTGATCTCGGTCGTGGAATTGCAGGGGGCTGAGCTGAAGGCTTGGCGGCGCTCGGAGCGCCAGCGCCTGTTGGCGCTGCGCATTGCCGCGCCGCCTGTCGAGCGCCGGCTCCGCGGAGCCGAGATCGAGGCGAAGCTGCGCACGCTGCTGCTCGAGCGGCCGGTCCGGATCCTCGGCGTCTACTGGCCGTTCCAGGCGGAATTCGATCCCCGAGCATTGATCGAATGGGTGATAACGCAGGGACTTGCAGTGGCACTGCCCGCCGTTGTCGATAAGAAGGGCCCGCTCGAATATCGTGCCTGGCGACCGGGGGAAGCTCTGGCCGACGGGGTGTGGAACATCCCGATCCCGGAGGCCCGCAATGTCGTGGTGCCGCAAGCCGTGCTGGCGCCGCTCGTCGGATTTGACCGGCAATGCTACCGCCTCGGTTATGGCGGCGGCTATTTCGACCGAACCTTGGCAGCCTTGTCGCCGCGGCCGCTGGCGATCGGCGTCGGGTTCGAAATGTCGCTGATAGAGACGATCTTCCCGCAGTCGTTCGACATCCCGATGGATGTGATCGTTACCGAGGCTCGTATCCGGCGCCGTTGATCGAGCCGCGCGCGCCGATGAGGGGCACTTTTGGAGGAGCGCATGCCGCTTGAGACCCGGCCGATAAAGAACGGTTTTGCCCACGAATTGCTGGGATTGCGGCTGTGGGAACCGCTGGATGACTCTACGACCGATAAGCTGCGCGAGTTATGGGCACGCCACCCGGTGCTGGTCGTCCGCCGCCAGGCTCTCTCCGAGCGCGAGTTGGCCGATTTCAGCGCCCTTTTCGGTCCGCTCGAACGCGTGGTTCGTACCGAGTGGGCCTCGCCCGCCGTCCCGGAAGTCGGCCTCATTTCGAACTTGAAGGACGGCCAGGCACAACCGATCGGCGGCCTCGGCGATGGCGAGCTCCAATGGCATTCCGACCAGTCCTACATGATGCACCCGGCGACCGGAGCCGCGCTCTACGCGCTCGAGCTGCCGCCCAAAGGCGGCACGACCTCATGGCTTGATTTGGCCGCCGCCTACGCCGGGCTGCCGGACCGGCTGAAGCAACTGGTCGAGGGCCGGAATGGGGTGTTCAGCTACGTAAAGCGGCTGGCCGGCTATCAGGGTGTCGACCGGGTGATCTCCTCGGAAGCAAAACGGAACACACCGCCCGTTTTGCATCCACTCGTTCACACCCATCCGGTCACGGGCATAAACGTGCTCTATCTCGACTCGACGACGACAATCCGGATCGCGGGGATGGACGACGCGTCGGGCTGCGCTCTGCTCGACGAAATCTACAGTTTCGCGACGCGGCCCGAGTTTGTTTATCGTCACGAGTGGCAAGTCGGCGACGTCGTGATGTGGGATAACGGCGCGACGATGCACCGTCGGGAACCGTTCGACCCGACGGCGCGTCGCCTGATGAAGCGGACGACGATCTTTCTTTCTCGCGAGAGCCACATCGTCCCCGACGGCTGTCTGGCATCAGAGGAGGCAATGGCGTGAGCGGGGTCGAGGAGCGGGATATCGAGCTGGGGCTGGTGGAGAAGGCGAGGCGCGTCCTGCCCGGCGGCAGCTTTGGCAACTTCCCCGGCGACATCGTGATCCGCGAAGGCCGCGGCGGGCGTGTGTGGGACGAAAGCGGCAAGGAATACGTCGATTTCCTGTTGGGTTCCGGGCCGATGCTGGTCGGTCACGCCGATCCGGAGGTCACCGCCGCCGCTCAGGCCCGGGTCGCACAGGGTACGACCTTTTTTGCCAACAACCGGTTCGGGATCGAACTTGCCGAGGCCATTGTCGACGCCGTGCCCTGCGCCGAGCAGGTCCGGTTTGTCAGCACCGGGTCCGAGGCTGATCTCTATGCGATGCGCGCGGCTCGCGCTTTCCGCAAGCGCGACAAGATCCTCAAATTCGAGGGCGGCTATCACGGCATGAGCGACTATTCGCTGATGAGCCTCGCCCCGAAGCGGCCCGGCAATTTTCCGCAGCCGATCCCGGATTCGGCCGGCATCCCACGCAGCCTGCGCGACGAGATCCTGGTCGCGCCGTTCAACGATCTCGAGGTCGTCGCCGGTCTCGTACGCGAGCACAAGGACGAGCTCGCCGGCGTCATCGTCGAGCCCTTCCAGCGCATCATCCCGCCGGCGCCCGGATTTCTCGAAGGGCTGCGCAAGATCACGGCGGAAGCCGGCGTCGTCTTGATCTTCGACGAGGTGGTGACCGGGTTTCGCCTCGCTTATGGCGGCGCGCAGGAATATTACGGCGTGACCCCTGACCTCTGCACGCTCGGCAAGGTGATCGGCGGCGGCTTTCCACTCGCGGCGATCGCCGGGCGGGCCGAGATCATGGCCCATTTCGACCGCAGCGCCGTCGGAGATGACGCGTTTCTCATGCAAGTCGGCACGTTGTCCGGAAATCCGGTCGCGGCGGCAGCCGGGCTCGCCACCCTCCAGATCCTGAAACGGCCGGGCGCCTACGAGCGCCTTTTCGCCACCGGCCGCGAGCTGATGGGCGCGTTCGCGGAACTGCTGAAGGCGAAAGGAGTGGCCGCGCAGGTGACCGGCGAGCCGCCGCTATTCGATGTCGTGTTCAGCGGCGAACCGGTGCGCGACTACCGCGGCACGTTGCGGGGCGATGCCGAGATGCTGCGCCGGTTGAATGGGTTGCTGCGCGACCGCGGCGTATTGAAGGGCGAGCAGAAATACTACGTGTCGCTCGCCCACACGCCCGACGATATCCGGCACACTTGTGAAGCCTGGGCCTCGGCCATCGAGGTCCTCGCCACAGGCTGACCCCTCCTCCACTTACCGAAGCACCCGGGCGAGACGGTCGCCCCGGTTGCTCAGTTCCTTGAAGAGCCGCCGCGCTTCCGGTTCGGAGAGCGAGCCCTCCTCCGCCATTACCTTTGCCATACCTTCCGCGGTCATCGGCTCGCCTTCCCGGCCACCGGGCATCATCGGATAAACCCTGCCGGCCCGCCTTTCGACGACGGCAAAGCTCGATCCGGCCCGGATCAGTAGAAAGGAGCCGCGCTCCTCGACGATTTCGAATTTCGGCGCAGTGTCTTCACTCATTGCCGGCGCTCCTCGATTTCGTCCAAGACCGCCTCCGGAGCGACGTCTTCCTTGAGCTCTTCGACCTCGGCGTCGACCTCGGTTTGGACGCCCAGCCGGTCGGCGATCGCGGACAGCAACGCGGCGAGCTTGGTGACCTCGTGCTCCGCAAGCAGGCTGATCTGCAGATCGAGCTCGGCGCGCTTGTCGGCGGCGGCGCTCATCCGGTTTTGGGTGATCAATATGAAGGTCGAAAGGAATATGGCCTCGACGGACGCTACCATCGCCAAGATCACAAAGGAGGGGTCGAATTTGGGCACCCCGGGCACTAAGTCGAGATTTGCGATAATCCAGAAGCCATACACAACGGCGTGCAAATAGACGAACTTCATGGTTCCGCTAAAGCGGGTGATCGCGTCGGCGATGCGCTCTTCCAACGTCGCCGTCGCCTCCTCGCGCGCTCGCCGCTTCTGGAGCATCCGGATGTTGCGCGCCAGAACCGATGCCAGTCCTGGCGGCTTCGGCGAAGGCGTGGTCGGCCCGGCCTTCGATCGTGCAGCTTGCTCGGCCAATGCCGCTCCCGTTCGTCGTCTCGTGTTCAGAAGAACACGAGGGCGCGGTGCGACGGTTCCCTGCAGCCCGCCGGGCTGGGGAAAACCCGCCGGGCTGGGGAAAAGCTTCCGGGCTGGGGAAAAGCTTAACGACAGTCTTTGGGCGGCGCCGTCTCAGCCGCCGGCGAGAGCGTATACTTGCGTGCCGCCCGGCGGACGCGGATGGCTGACCCAGGTCTCGCCGCCGTCTCGGCTGCCGTAGACCTCGCCGCCGTTGGTGGCGCAGGACATATGAGCCGGCCGCCGCTCGTCGAAGGCCAGCGCGAACATCGTGTGCGCCGGCTGCAGCCCCATATCGACGCGGGTCCAGCTGTCGCCGCCGTCGGAGCTCTTCAGCAATACGCCGACATCACTCTGGAAGCCGCCCCCCGCCGCTACCCAAAGCTTGCGCGGATTGCCGGGGACTTCGCGGATGTCACGGCAATAGATCTGCCCCTTGGCGTTGAGCGGCTCGAGCGGCACGGTCCGCCAGTGATCGCCGCCGTCGGTGCTGTGGAACATGCCGGCCCGGCCGATCGCGTAGACCGAGTGCGGTCGCCAGCGGCTGGCCAGCACGCCGTGCATGTCGACGGTGTCGTCGTTGACGTATTGGCCGTGGCTCAGATTCTCCCAATGCTCGCCGCCGTCGGTCGAGCGCAACGTGCCGCCGACCTCGATCGCGGCATAGATCAACTCGGGCTCGGCGGCGCTGGCGTCCATCTTGAGCACCCGCTTTGCCGGGTTCGCGCCCGGAGCCGTGGTGATTTCCGGGAAGCGTACGCTGACCGGAAGCCGGGCCCAATGCTCGCCGGCATCGTCGCTGCGGTAGATCTCGCAATTCTCGTAGCCGATGAACATCACATCGGGATCGTGTGGGTGGAACAGCACCGACCACACCGGCAAGCCGTGATCGGGCAGGTCGACCTTCTCCCAATGCTCGCCATGGTCGGCGCTGCGGTAGGGGCCGGACTGTGTGCCGGCATAGACGATCTCGGACCGCAAGGGATGCACCGCCAACGCCCGCACCGCCGGCGCTTCGGGCAAGCCGCGCTGCAGAAGCTCCCATTCGTCGCTGCCGTCGGCGAGGCGGCAGAGACCGGTATGCACCGCCCGCCCCGGTCCGGTTTCGCCCGCCAACCCCAGGTATAGATAAGAACGCTGATCGTTCCGTCCGTCGGATGCCATCGGAGAGCCCTCCTTTGCGAGGATAAGGATAGGCACGCTTGCGTCGCCGCTACAATCGTAATCGCCGCCTCGCCAAGGACTTTGAAGCTTCGATGCCCCGGCGCTAAAGCCTGGCTGCTGATGCTTCGCTTTAGATCCGTGCCGATTGTCCCAAATCTGACACACCTGCCCGCGAGGAACGCGGCTGAGGGCTAGATGGTTCTGCATAGTAGGTCAACGATTTACCAACTTGCGGGACAGGGCATGACGATGATTAGAAAATTGATCCTTGGCACGGCATCGGTACTGGCATTGGGGATCGGCGGCGCCGCTCTGGATTTTGCGGCAGACGCGGATGACGTTCCGAATGTGACAGGCAACATGCCGGCGGCATCCGGAACTTCTCATCCTTGGATAAATGCCGCGAACCTCTCAAAGGACGACATCCGGTGGGCGCAAGTAGAGCTTCGCACGTTGGGGCTGTACAATGGCTCGCTCGACGGCGTCATGGGCCCGGACACGAAGCAGGCGATTTTGGGATTCCAAGAGAGCAACGGCCTCGAGGCGACGGCGACCCTTGATCAACAGACCGCGGATTAATCGGCCGCGAGCTCGGCTCGTTCCCCGGCGATCAGCCGCTCGACCATCCGGCGCATTTGCATGCGGGTCGCGTCCGAGGCGATGTCGACCAGACCCGCTTCGCCGAACTCGCCTAGGCGAGCCTGCTGCGCCTCGACCATGACCCGGTCCTCGACAAAGGTCGGGGCGATTTCCTGGTATAATTGCTCCGTCGCCTCGGGCTCGTTCTGCCGGTAGCCGTTTGCGACCGACCAGAAATAAAAGCAGCTGGTCTCGGTCTCAGGCGTCAGGCCGTGGAACAGGCGGAACTGAAAGCCGCCGTCGCGCTTGCCCTCATAGGCGCCGGTGCCCGCATCGGCCGCGCCGGTCGATTGCAAGACGCTGCTCGGGGCGACGAATTCGAACTCCTGCCACCGATCGACGCGGCCCTTAAAGCCAGCCGCTTTGACGTAGGTCGGCGGCGGCACCGAATTCCGCAGCCAGCGGGTGAATTTGACGCCTGTCGGCGTCCGTACCGTCTTCATTTCGGCCTCGACATGCGCCGCGGGGTTGCCGCCGACCGTCTTCGCATGCAGATAGCCGAGATGCGTCAGGTCCATCAAATTGTCGACCATCAGCATGTAGTTGGCCTTGATCGGATAGACGTCATGCTTGTTGGGCCATTTGCCGGGGTCGTTGTGGTAGGGGTAGTCGGCGATCTTGGCGGCATCGGCCTTCGCCGGATCGCCCATCCACACCCACACCATCTGGTCTTTTTCGACAGCGGGATAACTGCGCACGCGAGCGTCCGCCGGGATCTGCTTCTGCCCGGGAATGCGCACACAGCGGCCCGATCCGTCGATGACGAGGCCGTGATAGCCGCATTGGATCCCCTCCTCGATAACGCTGCCCATGCTGAGCGCATTACGCAACAGCATGTGAAGCCTCCTCTCAGCCAGGTTGGGCCGCATCGCGGATGAAATGAGCCGCCAGTCTGCGCTCAGTCGCGCAGCGAGCGCAACGCCTGCCATACCTTCTCGGAAGTTGCGGGGGCTTCGACCAGGGGCAGCCCGGCGCGCGCCAGAGCATCGTTAACCGCGTTGATCACGGCCGGGATCGCGCAGAGGGTGCCGGCTTCGCCGACGCCTTTGACGCCGAGCGGGTTTCGATCGGTCAGGGTCGGATTGTTGGCCAGTTCGAAAGGGCAGAAATCGTCGGCACGTGGCATTGCGTAGTCCTGGAACGAGCCGGTCAGCAGCTGCCCGCTCGACTGGTCGTAGACCAGGTCCTCCATCAGCGCCTGGCCGGCCCCCTGGACGATCCCACCGTGGATCTGCCCCTCGCAGAGGAGCGGGTTTAGGACTCTGCCGACATCGTCGACCGCGACATAGCGGGTCAAGACGACTTCGCCGGTCTCCTCGTCGATCTCGACCTCGCAACAATGCGCCCCGCTGGGGAATGTCGCGCAGCCGGGCGGGCCGAAATTGGCCCGCTCCGAGAAGCCGGCCTCAATGTCGTTCGGCAAATGCGCAGCCTCGAACGACCGTTTGGCGACGTCGACAATGCCGACCGACCGGTCGGTGCCGGCAATCGTGAACTTGCCGTCGGCGAATTCGATGTCGTGCGTCCCGGCTTCCATCATGTGGGCGGCGATCTTACGCCCCTTGTCGATCAGCCGGTCGGCGGCGACGACAATTGCCGAGCCGGCGAGCTGCGCCGAGCGTGACCCGAAGGTGCCGATCCCCATCGTCACGAGATCGCTGTCGCCGTAGCGGTAGCGGATCAGCGCGGCGTCGATGCCGAGCTTTTCCGACAGCACCTGCTTGAAGGTCGTCCCGTGCCCTTGGCCGTGATCCATGCTGCCGGTCATCAAGACGACGCCGCCCGACGGGTCGAACCGGATTTCGGCGTGCTCGTAATCGCGGCCGCCCGAGGCGGCGACCGCCGTTGCCACGCCGATGCCCAGTAGCTTGCCGCGCTTCCGCGCGGCTTCGCGGCGTTCGTCGACGCGAGCGTAATCGGCCACCGCCAGGCAATCGTCGAGGTTCTTGACGAAATCGCCGCTGTCATAGGTCTGCTGCAATACCGTCGTGAACGGCATTGCCTCGGCCGGGATCGTATTGCGGCGGCGCAGCTCGGCGGGCTCGATGCCCAGCTCTCGGGCGGCCTTGTCGATGATCGTCTCGATCACATAGATCGGCTCGGGCCGGCTGCCGCCGCGGTAGGGGGCGATGCTCATCGTGTTGGTCAGCACCGCGATGACTTGCGCGTGTACAGCCGGGATGCCGTAGGTATTGACCAGACAGCCGAGCCCGATGGTCAGCGGTATTGTCGGGCGGTCGGTCGAGAAATAAGCGCCGATCGCCGCCCTCCACTGCGCCCGCAGGGCCAGAAACCGCCCTTCTCTGTCGAGCGCCAGCGCGGTCTCGACTACGCTGCCGCGCCCCTGCTCGTCGGTCAGCAAGCCTTCACTGCGCTCGGCAATCCAGCGGACTGGACGTCCGGTCACCTCGGATGCCCAGAGCGCGAGGCCATATTCCGGATAGCAGCCGCCCTTCATGCCAAAGCCGCCGCCCATATTGTCGCAGACCACCCGGAATTGGTGCTGCGGCAGTTTGAATATGCGGTCGGCCAATGCCGCTCTCGTCGCGTGCACCGACTGAATGGTGCAGCGGATCGTATAGCGGTCCTGATCCGGGTCGTAATGCGCGAGACACCCGCGCGGTTCCATGCTGTTCGCCGTGACGCGGTTGATCGGGATCGCGTGGCTGACGATACGGTCGGCTTTGGCAAAGGCGGCATCGACGGCGGCCTGGTCGCCGATCTCGTGAAAGAACGCCTCGTTGCCCGGGTTCTCGTCCCAGACCGCTGGCGCATCGGCAGCAAGCGCCGCTTCGGCGCTGATTGCCGCGGGCAGCGGTTCGTAGCTGATGTCGATCAGTTCGGCGGCGTCCTTTGCCTGGTCCAATGTCTCGGCGACGATGAACGCAACCGGGTCCCCGACATAGCGGACGCGATCGCGCGCCAATAGCGGCTGCGGGCAGACAAAGGCCGGGGCGCCATTGCGTCGCCTGCGGCGGACTTGCGGCATCAGGGTGCCGAGACCGCGGCGGCGCAGATCCTCGCCCGTCAATATGGCGAGCACGCCGGGCAGAAACCCTGCACGCCGTGTGTCGATCTCGGCTATGCGGGCATGCGCATGCGGCGAGCGCAGCACATAGCCGCGCGCTTCATTCGGCTCCCTGACGTCGTCGACGTACCGGCCTTTGCCTCTGAGGAGGCGCAGATCCTCTTCCCTGCGCACCGGCTGCCCGATCGCTTGCACGCTCATGATGCCGCGAGGAAAGCCGTAATGGAAATGGTGGAACCTCTGTACGACGACGATCGACGGCGCGAGGCCAAAGTACCAGGGCGCGCCCGCCCAATACGGAAAGAACTCGGGATAGGCGTAGTCGACCGGGTACGGGTAGTCGTAGGGGTAGGGCGAGGACGCGGGCGGCGGCACCTGGTAGACCTGCGTCGGCAAACCCGGCGTATTCTGCGTGATCTTCCAGCTCCCGTCGGGTTGGGGACAGGCCTCGATCAAGGCCTGCCGCGGCTGCCCGCCTACCGTAAGCGGAGCCGTATAGCTGCTGCATGCCGACTTATCGGGTGGGTACCGGCTCGGCAGCGGCTGGGCGGGGGTGCTCACCGCGGCGGCCGGCTGGCCCGGCGGCTCCACGACGTAGGTCTGGGCCGGCAATCCGGGTGTGTTCTGCACCACTTGCCAGCTGCCGTCCGGCTGCTCACACGCTTGGCCTCTCGCCTGCTCCGGTCTCCCGCCCGCCGTTACTGGCGTGACGAAGTCGTGGCATACGGGCTCGGCTGGTGGCACGACCGCAACCTGTGAGGACTGACAAGCCGCGCAGGCCAAGATTATCGCGATCGTCGATATCCAGCGCATCGGTTCCCCCCCGCCGACCTCTAGCTTCCTGCCGTCGGATCGTCGCCGAGCTTGATCAACAGCTTGCCGAAATTGCGGCCGTTCAGCAGGCCGATGAAGGCCTCGGGCGCCCGGTCGAGACCCTCGACGATGTCCTCGCGGTATTTCAGCTCGCCATTGTGCACCAGCGGCGCGGCCATCGCGCGATACTCGCCGAAACGCTGCCACTGGTCACTGACGATGAAGCCCTGGATCTTGAGCCGTTTGCGCACGACGGCCATCAGGTTGGGACCGGGGCGCGGCTCGACATCGTTGTATTCTGAGACCATGCCGCACATCACCATGCGGCCGAAATCGTTGAGCCGCGGGAACACCGCCTGCTGCACCGCACCGCCGACATTTTCCCAATAAACGTCGATGCCTTTCGGACAGGCGCGGTCGAGCGCTTCCCCCAGATCTGCCGAGCGATGGTCGATGCAGGCGTCAAAACGGAGCTCACCTTCAACATAGCGGCATTTGTCGGCCCCGCCGGCATTACCGACGGCGCGTGCGCCCGCGCGCTTGGCGAGCTGGCCGACGACAGCGCCAACCGCCCCCGAAGCGGCCGATACGACGACGGTCTCGCCGCGCTGCGGCCGGCCGATCTCGCTGAGCCCGACATAGGCGGTGAGCCCCGGCATGCCGAGGACGCCGAGGGCTGTCGACAGCGGCGCCTCCTTGGGATCGAGCTTGATGAGGTCCTTTGCCGAGACCGCGCTATAGAGCTGCCAGCCGTAGCCGCCGTAAACATAGTCGCCCTCGCGAAATCCGGGATCGCGCGAGCGCACGACCTGCCCGACGACCCGACCCTCCATGACGGCGCCGATGTCGACCGGCTTCGCATAGGAGCGCGCTCCGCTGATGCGGCCGCGCATATAAGGGTCGAGCGAGAGATAGATCCCGCGCACCAGAACCTCGCGATCGCCTGGGTCGGGGATCGGCCCGTCGGCAATGTCGAAATCAGCGGTGGTCGGCGCGCCGGTCGGGCGCCGTTTCAGCAGCACCTGTCGGTTGCGGTTTTCCATGCCCTGTTTCCTTCCTGCGAGGCGGTCTAGAATTAACCGATCGCCTCGCCCATTCGAAGCGCCATTGCACCAAAGGAGGCACGTTATGGAACCCACCCTGCGCAACCCCGCCCGCGAACGCCTCGAGGCCGGCGAATTGGCGCTCGGCGTCGGCATACGCCAGAGCCGCACCGTCGACATCGCCGCGATCATGAAGGCCTGCGGCTATGACTGGCTGTTTCTCGACCTCGAGCACAATTCGATGGACCTCGACGCCGCGGTGCAGATCTCGGTCGCCGCGCTCGGCGCCGGGATCGCACCGATCGTGCGGGTTCCGGCGGGTCAATTCTGGCTCGCCACCCGGGTCCTCGACGGCGGCGCGCTCGGCATCGTCATGCCACATGTCGACACGCCCGAAGAAGCGCGTGAAATTGCCGACAGGTTGCGCTATCCGCCGCAAGGCCATCGCTCGATAGCGGGCGGGTTGCCGCATTTCAGCTATGTTCCGATCGCCGCCGGCGCTGCCTGCGCGGCGATAAACGCCGCGACCCTCGTCGTCGTGATGCTCGAAACCCCGCAGGCGATAGCCAATGCGTCGGCGATTGCCGCAGTACCGGGTATCGACTCGCTGCTGATCGGCACGAGCGACCTGTCGATGGAACTCGGCATTCCCGGTCAATTCGGCGACGACCGGATCGTCGATGCCTACCGCAACGTTATCGAGGCGTGCAACGCCCATGGAAAGTTCGCCGGGATAGGCGGGGTCTACGAAGACAGCCTGATGCGACGCTATATCCGGATGGGCGTCCGGCTGGTTCTGGGGGGCGGCGACCTCGGCTTTATGACCGCCGCCGCAACCGAGCGGGCAAAGCTGCTGCGCGGCTTGGAATGACGGGAACAGCGTGGTGCGCCGGATCTGAAGCGCGCGGCTTCCCGATTTGGGTCAGGGCGACGCCTCGCCGAGGATGGCCTTGGCGGCATGGACATACGCACTGGCCAGCTGGCCGTCCTGCACCAGTTCACCGACATGGCAGTTGAAGGCCTCGCAAATTGCCGCGATCTCGACAAAGCGAATGCGGCGGACCCCAGTCTC
>VAZT01000601.1 GCA_005884825.1 Alphaproteobacteria bacterium | reverse complement strand
TCGACAACCTGGCCGATCCCTCCCGAAATTCGAACATGCACATCGTAATCGTACTGTCGGCAGATTTCACGTGCGTCGCCGATCTCCCGGACTCTCCCGCCATCGAGCCAAATAGCTCGATTGCAAATCTGTGCCACCGTTCCGGTGCCGTGCGAGACAAACAGTACGGTGGCGCCGCTGTCGCAGATGTCGCGGATCCGCCGCATGCATTTGTTGACGAAATAAGCGTCGCCCGCGGCCAGCGCCTCGTCGATGATGAAGACGTCGGGCTCGACACTGATCGCCGTCGAGAAGGTCATCCGCGCCTGCATGCCGCTCGAATAGGTTTTGAACGGCTGGTCGATAACCTGGCGGAGCTCGCTGAAATCGATGATCTCCTCTGCCTTGCGCGCCATTTCCGCCCGCGACATTCCAAGGCACAATCCGCCCATAAACACATTTTCCCGGCCGGTATATTCCGGATTGAAACCGGTGCCGAGTTCGAGGATAGCAGCGACCCGGCCGTTCACTTCCATCTCGCCGGTTGTGCGCTCCAGCGTGCCGGCAAGGATCTTGAGCAGCGTGCTTTTGCCGGCCCCGTTTGGGCCGACCACGCCGACAACTTCCCCGCGGCCGACCTCGAAGGAAACATCGCGCAATGCCCAGAATTCCGCGTGACGAGGCTTGCGGAGGATCGCCTCCAGCAGCATGTCAGCCGGTCGGGGATAGACCCGGTACATCTTCGATACGTCACGAATCCGGATCGCTGTCTCCAAAGCCGAGGTTGCCTGCGGCAGCTCCAGTACCGAGGCGACGCTCACAATACGTTCCCGAAGGCCGGCTTTAGGCGCCGAAAGGCGCGATAGCCAAACCCGAACAGCAGGAATGCTCCGATCCCGAATATCGGCCACGCGGCGGGGTGCTCAAATCTGCCGAAATAAAGCGCGTCCTGATAACACCAGATCATATAGCTGAACGGGTTGAGGTAGATGACCGGTCGAAACAGGTCCGGAACCCAACTCGGCAGATAGAAGATCGGCATCAAGTAGGCGTTTATCAGCGCCAACACCTGAACGATATCTTTGAGATCGCGGAGGAACGCTCCGGTCGCGGCGAGCAGAAATCCGATACCCGCCATGGCAGCCAACTGGCATGCAAAAAGTAGCGGGACTAGCAGGTAGGTCACTGGCGGAATGCCATGGGTAAAGAAAACATAAGCCACCAATCCTGCCGTGCCGATCAACTGCGGCGCCAAGCTGGAAATAGCCGATTTCAGCGGCAGTATCTCGATCGGGAACACGACCTGCTTCACCAACGAGGCATTGCTGCTGATCGCCGTGGAAGTGAGCAGCAGCGATTGCTGGAAGCCGATCCAGGGCAGCAAACCGCTGAGCAAATAGGTGGTGTAGTCAAGCGGCAGCGCGTAGGTGCCACCGATTTTGGTATTGAACACCACGGCGAACAGGAAGACGTAAACCCCGATCTGCGCCAGCGGGTGGCCAACGGCCCATAACGCGCCGAGCACCTGACCCGCATATTGCTGGGTCAGCTCGCGGCGCACCATTTCACCCAAAAGCGCCCGGCGACGGCGCAGGAGGCGTAGCAGCTCGATCTCGGCGCATTCGGAGATAGCTGCCGGCCGCAGCAGCGCGCGGATGCCGGTCAGCGCGCTCAATGGAGCCGCCCTCCATCGAGAAAATTCTCGCACCAGGTCTCCAGGTTGAGCAGCGACCAGATCAGGAGGCGACGGTTCTCGCGCCCTTCGAGGTGGTCGTCGACGAGCGCGCGAACCGCGCCCGCATCCATAAAGTCATAGATGCGGGCGGAGCCGTGATAGAGCTTGCGGCGAACATAATCGATGCTTTCGCCCTTGAACCAGCTCGCGTCCGGCGCCGAGAACCCCTGCTTCTCGCGGTTGGCGATCTCTTTGGGAAGGTGTCGGGCCATTGTTTTGCGCAATAGCAGCTTGCCGTCACGCGTTTGGCTGAAGTATCGGTCGCGCTTGCCGCCGGGCTCGTTTTCGTCGATACGGATCACCTCTTCGAGATTGCCGAGCTTCATCCGGGTCGGCACCCGCATCGCGAAATCAACCAGATCGTTGTCGAGGAAGGGGACTCGGGTCTCCAGCCCATGCGCCATGCTCATCTTGTCCTCGACGACAAGCAATCCGTGCAGAAACGTCTTTG
>VAZT01000600.1 GCA_005884825.1 Alphaproteobacteria bacterium | reverse complement strand
CCTTGCGTCCCATGGTGCCGATCCAGAACGTTCCGGAAGGATGCGCCCGCGCATCATTTGATCGCGTGACGGCATTGTCCGCCTCGAGCGGACAATAGAGCGTCAGGTGACCGTCGCTGATCGCGCGGATGTAGAGGCCGTCCTCTGCGACGATCAACTGCCGTTCCGCATCGATGCGCGCCAGCGCGCTCGCCATCCTGCCCAGCCGATGGATGCGGATCTGCCGGCTCCCGAGGTGAGCCTCGAACAGCCGTCCCTCAAGGATATCGAACCACCAGGCGGTGTCGGTCGTCGCGTCATAGGTCGGTCCCTCGCCCAGATGGCAACGCTCGTCGCAAAAAATGGAAGCAGGGACCCGCTCCATCATCGCACCAAGCCCGCGCGCACGAACCGATAGACACTGCGGTGTTGATAGATACTGTCTGGTGCGAGGCGCGCAGACGGGAAGTCCGTCCGGTTGGGCGCGTCGGGCCAGACCTGCGGTTCGAGGCAAATCCCATCCGATTGCCGGTATAGCCGCCCTCCCTTTCCCCTAGTCGAGCCGTCGAGGTAGTTCCCCGAATAAAGCTGCAGGCCGGGCTGATCGGTCAAGAGTTCGAGGATTCGTCCCGATCGCGGTGCTTCGAGCCGCGCCGCGAGGTGTAATTCACGAGCGCCATCCAGGCATAAATTGTGGTCATACCCTCTGCCATGCTGCAGCTGGACGTCGTCGCGGCGGATCCGGGCACCGATCGTTGTCGCGGTACGGAAATCGAACGGCGTGCCGGCAACGGGGCGCAGGGGCTCCAGTAGGGGGATCGCGTCAGGATCGATCGCGAGAAAATGCTCGGCGGCGACCGTCAGACGATGGTCGAGGATGTCCGCCCCCGACGCTGCGCCCTCAAGATTGAAGAAGCTGTGATTGGTCAGGTTGACGATCGTGGGACGGTCCGCCTGCCCCACGAAGTTAAGCGATAATTCGGCCGGACCGATCAGACGATAGGTAAGGCGGACGTCGAGCCGGCCGGGATAACCCTCCTCGCCGTCGGCACTGACATGGGCAAGGGTCACGCCAGGCTGCGCGCCCTCCTCGATTTCCACGATCTGCCAGAGTTGCCGGTCGAAACCATCGATCCCGCCATGAAGCGCATGCGGACCGTCATTTGCGGCGAGTTGCACCACCTCGCCTTCGAGCACGAAACGCGCATTGGCAATGCGATTGGCATAGCGACCGATGGTCGCGCCGAAGAACTTCCGATTGTCGAGATAGTCATTAAGCTCGTCATGCCCGAGCACGACGTCGTCGCAGCGACCCTCCGCGTCCGGCACTATCAACGCCTGGAGCGCAGCGCCATAGGTTATGATACGTGCCTCGAAGCCGTTTGCTGCGCGGAGGATCACGCGCTCGACGGCGCTGCCGTCCGGCAACACGCCGAACACATCCCTTGCAACATTTGTCGCTGCATCAACCATGATCAATCTTCGAAGGCTTCGACGATCTGGCGCCGGCCAAGCATGAAAGCATCGGCGACAAGCCGAAGTGGCGTCAGGTCGACATCGCTGGCTTCGGTCGCCGTCAGTTCGACAAAACGGCCGTAAAGCCCGCGATATTCCGTTTCGGCCGCGTCGACCAGGACCTCGCCGCCCGCGACCAGGCGGGCACCACCACCGGAGAGCTCCAGCGGCCCGGCATCCGTCTCGACGCGAATGTCCCAGCTCTGCGGACCGGTCTGCCGAAAGTCGAACGCAGCGTCGATCGGCAGACCTGCCGCATCGGCTAGCGAAAGGCGCGCTGCAATCGGTGCTTCGCGATTAGCGGGAAAATAAAGCTCGGCCGCTGTCACGAACAGCGGTTGCGGCAGGATGCGGGTGAGAATCGAGAGCGCATTGATGCCGGGGTCGAAAACACCAAGCCCACCCGGTTCCCAGATCCAGCTCTGTCCCGGATGCCAGACGCGGACATCCTCCTTCCAGCTGATGCTCACTGAAGCGATGCGACGCGGCGTGAGCCAGCGCCGGGCCGGCTCGACCGCTGGCGCGAAGCGCGAATGCCAGGTCGCGAACAGCGTTCGGCCAGAGCGCGCAGCCAAGGCGATCAAGGGATCGAGTTCGCTTACGCTCGCACCCGGCGGCTTTTCCAGCATCACGTGCTTTCCGGCCGCGATCGCTGCCGCGGCCTGGGCGCGCCGGACCTGCGGCGGAGTGCACAGCGCCACCGCATCGATCGGCGGACCATCGCGCAGCAATTCCTCAAGGGTGCTGAAATGCGGCAAACCTGGAAGTGATGCGTTGCGGCTTGCGATCGCGGCAAGCTTCACGCCATCGGTCGCGCCGATCGCGGGAATATGCTGATCGCGTGCGATCTTGCCGAAGCCGACAATGGCAACGCGCAGCGCCGTCATGGCCAGTCTACCGATTCGACGTTCACATTGGCGCCGGTTGCTGCTTGCGTGGCCACCGGTCCTTCGCGCCGACGCATACCATTGTGAATAACCTCGACGATGGCGGCCGCAGCAGCTTCGGCATCCCCGCCCGCGATCGCATCGACGATGCGCTGGTGCCACAGCAATACCGTCTCGCGATCTTCCCGCTCGACCGGCGCACTGAGCAGGAACGATGCACGTAACGCCGCCTCGATCACGTTTCC
>VAZT01000121.1 GCA_005884825.1 Alphaproteobacteria bacterium | reverse complement strand
TGACCGGGCTCGGTCACTGCCATCCGAATGTCGTCGCCGCCCTCACGGAGCAGGCGAAGCGGCTTTGGCATACCTCGAACCTGTTCCGCATTCCGGGGCAGGAAAGGCTAGCACAGAGGCTCGTCGACAACACGTTTGCCGATACAGTGTTCTTCGGCAATTCCGGCGCCGAAGCGTGCGAGCTGGCGATCAAGATCGCCCGGAAGTACCAGTCCGAGACCGGCCATCCCGAGCGCTATCGCGTGATCGGTTGTCATGGCTCGTTCCATGGGCGAACCTTTGCGACCTTGGCCGCCGCGGGCAATGAGGCCTACCTCAAGGGTTTCGGTCCGCCGATGGAAGGCTTCGACCACGTCGCCTTCGGCAATCTGAACGAGATGCGCGCCGCGATCGGCAAGGAGACCGCCGCGATAATGGTCGAGCCGATCCAAGGCGAAGGAGGCGTACGGGCCCCGCCCGAGGGGTACCTGCGCGGGCTGCGCGAGATTGCCGACGAGTTCGGCTTGATGCTCGTCTATGACGAGGTTCAGTGCGGTATGGGACGCACCGGCAAGTTATTTGCCCATGAATGGGATAGTGTGCCGCCCGACATCATGGCGATCGCCAAGGCGCTCGGGAACGGTTTTCCGGTCGGCGCCTGTCTCGCCACCGAGCGCGCCGCAATCGGGATGGTCGCCGGGACTCACGGATCGACCTTTGGCGGCAACCCGCTGGCGATGGCCGCGGGCAATGCCGTTCTCGACACGATGCTCGAGCCCGGTTTTTTCGCGCGCGTGGACCAGATGGCCAAGCTGCTGCGAGCGCGGCTCGAAACATTCGCGCAGTCCTACCCCAAGCTGTTCGCGGAAGTGCGAGGCGCGGGCCTACTGCTCGGCATCCGTTGCGTCGTGACGGCCGGCGATTTTGTCGGTAAATTGCGGCAGAATGGGTTGCTGACCCTGACGGCGGGCGACAATGTGCTGCGCATTCTGCCGCCGCTGATCGTTGGCGAGCGCGATATCGACGAAGCGCTCGATATCATGAACAAGGTGGCCCGGGAATGGCCGGCGTGAGAAGTGCGGCGCGCGAACTGGCGTCGATCGGCGAGCAGCGTGAGCCGCCCGATCCGCCGCGGCATTTCCTGGACATCGACCAGTTCGACCCCACCGAGCTGCGGGCGATCCTCGATACGGGCTTTGCCTACAAGAACGGCCGCCGCGACCGGCCGCTCGCCGGCAAGATCCTGGCGATGGTGTTCGAGAAACCATCGACTCGCACTCGCGTGTCGTTCGAGGTCGCGATGCGGCAGCTCGGGGGCGAGACGATCTATCTCAGCGCCGCCGACAGCCAGCTGGGGCGCGGCGAGAGTGTAGCCGATACCGCGCGCGTCCTGTCGCGCTACGTCGATGCGATAATGATCCGCACGAATCAGCCGCGCAAACTCGACGATCTCGCCCGGCACGCCACGGTTCCGGTGATCAATGGCCTGACCGACACGTCGCATCCCTGCCAGATCATGGCCGATGTGATGACATTGCAGGAAAAGAAGGGTCCAGTCGCCGGCAAGGTCGTGGCGTGGAGCGGCGACGGCAACAACGTCGCCGCCAGCTGGGTTCACGCGGCGGTCCGCTTCGGCTTTACCTTACGGCTCGCCTGCCCGGAGGAGCTCAGCCCGCCGCAGCGGCTCTTCGACTGGGCGCGCCGCGAAGGAGGGAGAGTCGAACTGACGGCCGACCCGGTCCAGGCGGTTTCCGGGGCGGATTGCGTCGTCACCGACACCTGGATATCGATGGGCGTTGAAGCGAGCGTCAACCGCCACAACATGCTGGCGCCGTACCGGGTCGACGAACACTTGATGGCGCACGCCAAGCCCAACGCGATCTTCATGCATTGCCTGCCGGCAAAGCGTGGGGAAGAGGTGACAGCCGGGGTAATCGACGGCCCGCAATCGGTCGTCTGGGACGAGGCGGAGAACCGCCTGCATGCCCAGAAGGGTATTCTCGCCTGGTGTCTCCGGTAGCGGCGGAAGCGTCGAGCCCCCAACCCGTAAGGACATTGGACTGCTATATTGTTCCCAGCATTGACGCCGGAGCGCCTAAGCTTGAATACGCCCACTCAGACCGCACCTGACGATCTGATCCAGCCGTTTAAGATCGATCCCTTTGCATTGCGCGGCCGGCTTGTGCGGCTGGGTCCGGCGATCGACCGCATCCTGTCGCAGCACGACTACCCGGAACCGGTCGCAGCGATGCTCGGCGAAGCGATCACCTTGGCCGTCGTGCTCGCCGGTGCGTTGAAATACGAGGGAATCTTCACGCTCCAAACCAAAGGCGACGGACCGATCCGGATGATGGTCGCGGACGTCTCGACCGAGGGCGCCCTGCGCGGATATGCGCAATACGATGAGGCGAAGCTCGAGGCGGCGCTGGCCCGCGCCCGGGCGTCCTCGCCATCGGTGCCGCTGCTCGTCGGCTCCGGCTATATCGCGTTCACAGTGGATCAAGGCGAGGACACCGATCGCTATCAGGGCATCGTCGAGCTCGCCGGATCGAC
Source organism: Alphaproteobacteria bacterium (assembly GCA_005884825.1). Taxonomy (GTDB): domain Bacteria; phylum Pseudomonadota; class Alphaproteobacteria; order ATCC43930; family CGMCC-115725; genus AP-15. Next base: position 8,009 of record VAZT01000121.1, on the reverse strand, counting down.
GCTGACCGAATGTGCTCACCATTATTTCCGGCAATCCGAACAGGTTCAGGCGGGGATCAAGCTGTCGGTCGGCCGCTCCGGACCGGGCGGCACGTGGCGGGCCGGGGGTCTGATGCTGCAGCGCGTGCCGCCCGAGGGCGGTTATGCGGTGATTGCCGATGACGTGGAGGACGGCTGGCGGCGGGCCATGGTCTTGATGAGCTCGGCAACCCCCGAAGAGCTGGTCGACCCGGATTTGCCGCCGCATGGCCTCCTCTACCGGCTGTTCCACGAAGAGGGCGTGCGGGTCTACGACACGCATTCGCTCGAAGCGCGTTGCCGCTGCTCGCGCGAGCGCATCGAGGGGATCCTGCGCGCGTTCCCCGCGGACGAGCTTGAGGACATGCGCAAAGACGGCGACACCACTGTTACCTGCGAGTTCTGCAACACGCGCTACGTGTTCGACGAAGCCGATCTCGACCGGCTCATGCCGGGCTGATAAGCCCGCCTCGAATCGTGTACCGCTAGACCGAGGCGCCTTGATCGCGCCGCGCCGCAGAAAATTGCCGAAGACAGGACGGCAATTGCCGTCGTCTTGACCCCAGGGGCGGGGCTGAGGAAGATCCGCGCGCCGCTTCCGACGCGGAACACCGAACAGAAATGTGGAGACTATCGGGTGCTCGAAAACCGTCCTCCTGTTCGAAGCGCCAGCCGCGAAGGCAAGTCGCGGGTGCGTTCGGCGGTCGTCTTCATGTTGGTGTTATGCTGCGGTGGATGCGCCGCCGCGCCCCGCGATGCGGCCCTAGCGGATGATGCCGACGCCGAGCACGATCCGGCCGAGCCGGTCAACAGAGCGATCTTCAAGGCCAATGTCGCTGCCGATCATGCGGTCATGAAGCCGGTCGCCCAGGCGTATTCCGACCACGTGCCGGAAGGCGTGCAAAAGGGCATTCACAATGTCGTGCAGAACCTCAAGGAACCCGCGGTCGCGGTGAACGACGCACTGCAGGGGAATGTCAAGCAGGCCTGGCAGTCGGTTCAGCGGCTCACGGTCAATTCGACGGCCGGAGTGGCCGGGATTTTCGATGTGGCGGATAAATTGGGGATACCACCGCACAAGGCCGATTTTGGCCAGACCTTGGCGGTTTGGGGTGTCGGAGAAGGCCCGTTTGTCGAGCTCCCGCTGCTCGGCCCGTCAAATGCGCGCGATACCGTCGGCACCGTCGTCGACATGGCGATGAACCCGCTGACGTTTGTCGGTGGGGCACCGGCCACCTATGCGGGCGTCGCCACCGGGGGCGCGAATGTGGTCGACACGCGCGCTCAACATCTCCACGACCTCGACGAGCTGGAACGCAACTCGCTCGATTATTACGCGACGCTGCGCAGCGTTTACCGGCAACACCGCGACGCCGAGATTAGCGCCGCGAAAGAGCGGCAACCGCCTGAAGGACAGGTCGACATCTCCGTTCCGGCAACTCGCCCATGAAACCCGAAACGGCCCCATATTGCGGTCGATGGCTGTAACTGCGAAAATTTGTGGTCTGTCGACCGAGGAGGCGGTGACGGCGGCAAGCGCCGGCGGTGCCGCCTACGTCGGCTTTGTGTTCTATCCCCCGAGCCCGCGCGCCGTGACGCCGCAGCGTGCCGCGCGGCTGTGCGCCGGCGTTCCCGCCGGCATCGCGCGGGTCGGCCTCTTCGTCGACGCCGATGATCGCGTGATCGAAGCCGCTCTGACTGTGGCGCCAATCGACATTCTGCAGTTCCACGGCGGCGAAACTCCGGAACGGGTCGCCGCGGCCAAGCAGCGCTTCGGCCGCCGGGTCATGAAGGCGGTGGCGATCGCCAAGTTCGAAGATGTGCTGGGCGCCGCTCGCTACGAGGATGTCGCCGATATTCTGCTGTTTGATGCAAAGCCGCCGCGTCGGTTGGACGCTCTACCCGGCGGCAACGGCCTCGCTTTCGACTGGACGCTGATCGCGGATTGCCCCCGGCGCACCCCGTGGATGTTGTCGGGCGGGCTGACCGCCGAGCTGTTGCCGGAGGCGATCAGAATTTCCCACGCCGCGGCAGTCGACGTCTCGTCTGGAGTGGAGAGCCGCCCCGGGGTCAAGGACCTCGACAAGATCCGTGCGTTTCTCGCCGCCGCCTCCAAACTTCAGACACCGCCGCCGATGGCGCGATAACGAAGCAGGTGATCGGCGAGAACGCAGGCGACCATCGCCTCGCCTACCGGGACGGCGCGGATGCCGACGCAGGGGTCGTGTCGGCCATGGGTTTCGATCTCGACCTCGTTGCCGTCGACATCGACGGTGCGCATCGGCTGCAGGATCGAGCTGGTCGGCTTGACCGCAAAGCGCGCGACGATGTCCTGGCCGGTCGAGATCCCGCCGAGGATGCCGCCGGCGTTGTTCGAAAGAAACATGACACGGCCATCCTCGATCCGCATTTCGTCGGCGTTGTCCTCGCCGCGCAGCGCCGCCGCGGCAAAGCCGGCGCCGATCTCGACCCCCTTGACGGCGTTGATCGTCATCAGGGCGCGGGCGAGATCGCCGTCGAGCTTGTCGTAGACGGGCTCGCCGAGACCGACGGGGACGCCGTTCGCGACGATCTCGATGACGGCGCCGGCCGACGAGCCGGCCTTGCGCACACCATCGAGATAGTCGGCCCAACGCAGCGCCGCGGCGGCGTCGGGGCACCAGAACGGGTTTTCTTCGGTGGCGCGCCAGTCCCAAGCGCTGCGGTCGATAGCATGCGGCCCGATCTGTACGAGGGCCCCGCGGATCGTTACGCCGGGGCCGAGGATCTTGCGCGCGACAGCTCCCGCCGCGACCCGCGAGGCGGTCTCGCGCGCCGAGGCGCGCCCGCCGCCGCGGTAGTCGCGGATTCCGTATTTTTTCCAGTAGGTGTAGTCGGCGTGCCCCGGACGGAACCGGTCGGCGATATTGCGGTAGTCCTTCGAGCGCTGGTCGGTGTTCTCGATCAACAGCTGGATCGGAGTGCCGGTCGTCACCCCGTCGAAGGTGCCGCTCATGATGCGCACCAGATCAGCTTCGCGGCGCTGCGTCGTGTAGCGCGACTGCCCAGGCTTGCGCTTGTCGAGCCACTGCTGGATGTCGGGTTCGGCGAGCGGCAGCCGCGGCGGGACGCCGTCGACGACGACACCAATCGCCGGCCCGTGGCTTTCGCCCCAGGTCGTGAAACGGAAGAGTGCGCCGAACGAATTGCCTGCCATCGTCTTCAGCCAATTGGCCGCATCAGCCGGATGAGCTGCTGCTTCAACTGATCGAAATCCACCGGCTTGCTGAGGAAGTCTGCGGCGCCCAGTTCGTCGGCGCGATGCCTGCGCTCGTCGTCGCCGTAAGCGGTCACCATCAAGACCGGCAGCTCCGGCCGCAGCCGCCTCAATTCGCTCAGCAATTCCAAGCCGTCCATCCCCGGCATATTGATGTCAGACAATATCACGATCAGCTCGGGACGAATCTCGGCAAGCCGGCGCAAGGCTTCTTCGCCGGACTCCGCGAAATGCAGAACATACTGTCCTTGCCGCGCCTCTCGCCGGAAACGTTGGCGAAACAGATCGGCGATGTCGGGCTCGTCGTCGACGACCAGAATGCTGAAGCTCATACCTTTGCGTCGGCTCCTCGGCAGTTCCTCAAACAACTCTCCCGTCTATCACGTTTGCTGCCTCCTGATGCTCGATCTCGACGACCCAAACGTCCGGATCCCGCTGTCTTTGGCGGGCTATGTAAGCATCCGCATCGGCCTCGGCGACCGGCGCGGGACCAGTTGCCCGCACCCACAGAAGCTCGCCATCCTGTCCGCGCGCCTGCGTCAGCACCGAACAGCCCTCGGCAACGCCGCCGTTGAGCTTGAGCACTATAGCGCCGGCATCGCCATCGCCGCGGGCCACCACGGCGATCGGGATCGCGGCAAGGTCGCACCGGCGGATCAGCGCCTTGATCCATAGCCCGCTCCTCAACCTCGCTTCCAACGCGCTGGACCCGTTTCAGCCGCGCTCGGGGGCCAAGGGTAGACGAACGTGGATCGCCAATCCTTGCGGCTCCAGATTTTCCGCTTCGATCGTCCCGCCCATTGCCTCGACATTGCGGCGAGCAATCCACAATCCAATCCCGAAATAGCTCGACGTCGCGTCGCTGGCCGCCTCGGCGCGACGCTCGGAGTAGTAGCGGTCGAAGATGCACTCGAGCTGCTCGGCGGGAACTCCGCTACCCTGGTCGGATATCGTCAGGTGGGCGAAACGGCCATCGCGGGCCAAATGAACCAGAATTTCGCTTCCTGCCGGAGAAAATGAAACGGCATTCTCGATCAGGTTTTCAACGACGGTCTCGATCATCTCTTCAGTGCCGAGCACATACAGACCCGGCAAAAGGTCGGCCGAGAGCGTCAGGTCATGACTGGCGAGAATGATCGAGACATCGTGGTCGACGAGGATGGCGGACCGGATTTGGATCAGACCACCGATCACGCGGCCGAGATCGACCGGCGCATGCGGCTCGGCGATTAGATCGGCCGTCGCTTCATCGAGCCTGCGCGCCGAGGCGACGAGCCCGTCGAGCCGGTCAAGCGAGTATTCGAGAACACCGATCGCCCGCTGGGCGCGCTGATTTTCTTGCGGCAAGGCGCGACGCAATGGCTCGATCGATTGGCGAATGACAGCGATTGGCGTTTTGAAGGCGTGGGCATTGTCTTCCGCCGTTTGCCTGATGTCCGCGGCTGAGCGATACAGGGCCTCGACCATCCGGTCGAACTCGGCCGCGACATCGGCCAGTTCGGGGAGGTTGGAGCGGTCGGCGAATGATCCTGCGTCCGGCCCCCGCTCGCGAATGCGGCGGGCGCGCAGCGTAAAATGGCGTAGTCCGCCGCGTACGCTGAGCAATGTGGCAAAGGTGATGGCGGCCATCATCACGTAGATCACCGCCGCGACAATGACCGGCGGTGTCGCCCAATAAGGCTGGCCGAGATGGGCACCCGGGAAAGCATTTTCGGAAAACGAGGCCACGACCGCCCAGCAGCCTGCCGCCGTCGACACGGGCGTCACCGCAGTAACTATCTCTGCGCCACCGGTCGGCCTTTGGTAGATAAGCGAGAACGGCATTTCGTCTCTGCAGTTCTCGGAGAGATGCTCGAGCACCCCCTGACCCGCCAGTGTATCGCGCTCCGCCTCCAGATTGCTCGGCTCCACCGGTGGCCAGGAGGCTACATAATAAAAACCTTCCGTTCCGTTTTGAGTGCCGGCCGGCTGCAGCAGCAACTTTATCGTCGTTACCTCGCCGGCATACCGGGCGAGATCGCGGCCGATCTCCGGTAGTGCGGAAGGACCGGCGTTCGCCAACAATGGCAGCAAGGACTGGCTGATCGTACGTCCCTCGGCGCGCACGCTGCGCAGCAGCAGCTCTTGGCTGGTCTCGTGAGCGGAGCGGAACTCGATATAAAGGAACACCGGAACCAGTACGAAGACGACCCCGAGGAACGCGGTCTTGGCCGTAATCGACCATGCCCATCGGATACCGCGGCGCGTTTCAGCCTTCCGCGGTCCAACGGTATCCAAAACCAGCGTAGTTTTCGATGTGGTCGAAACCTGAATCGACATCGCGGAACTTTTTGCGGATACGCTTGATGAAGGTGCGGACATTGGCACGATATCCCTCGGAGCCGTGTCCGGCGATGAAGTTTTTCCCGTGGACCAGATCGTAAATCTCGCGGTAGCCGACGTCCTGCCCGGCCTTCTCGGCCAGCAGGGTGAGGATCTTGAATTCCGTCAGGGTGAGGTCGACGGTCCGTCCTGCCCAGACTGCCCGGCTGATATCGAAGCGCAGGGTAAGCCGCCCCAGCTGCATCGTCGAAGCCCGCACCGGTTCCGGCTCGCTGGACGGCCGGCCGCCCTCGGCAATCAATTGCAGACGCTTGAGCAGGATTGGCAGACGGCGGGACTTGTCGATGAAATCCACCGCACCGCTCTCGAGCGCCGCCTCCTCGTAGATGTCGTCAGACAGCACCGTCAGGAAAATGACCGGGATAGTTGTCCCGGTTGCCCGGATTTGACGCAACACGTCTAGGCCCGTCAGGTTGGGCATGCGCCAATCCAGCAGCATCACGTCGGCTTCGCCGCCCTGATCGAGATAGGCGAGCACATCGCGCCCGTTGGCGAAACTGGTGACCTCGTAACCCTCGTCGATCAGATTGAGACCGAGCGACTCGCGAAAGAGATCATCATCGTCGACGAGAAGAAGATGCGGCATCGGCGAACCGGTCTACCCGCCCCGAGAGGCGATCAAGGAACGCCAGCATTCCTGCCGTCTCGCGAACTCGGCGCCCTCGCCCTTGAAGGAGTAATGCAAGGTTCGCATGCGGCCGCTGCGCAGGTCGAGGTAAAAGAACAGGTCGAGCTCGCAGCTTGCAGTTTTGTAGCGCCATACCGTCGCCGGCGGCTCGTCCGATTTCTCCGTCGCCGGCCCCAAGAGGCGTAACGCCCCGGATTGGTCGAGCCCGATGAGTTCGGCTTGTGGAGGGACCTGGCCCTGGCGGCCCGGTGAAGTCGATGGTGCCCCCAAGTTGGACGATGGGGGCGAGCTTTCGGCGCCGGCGCGCCATGCACGGCTGGTGCTTCCGGGTGCGGCGGCAGGGGACGAACCGCTGAGGTCTGGAGCAGCGGCTGCTGTTTGTCTCCGGCGCATGACGCGAGCACACCCGTTCCCAGGCTCAGCAGAGCGGGGTAGAGGAGAGACCATAGCCGCTCTCCACCGATCGATCGCACCGCTAGCCGCCTCGCAATGGGAACATCATCAGCGGCGTGCGAGGCGTTCTATTGCGCCGACGTCGCCGTCGCGGTAGATCGCCAGCAATTGACGATCATTCAGCAGGACATAAGTCTGGTCGCCTCGGTCGCAATTGAGTTCAGCAACCGGGTAGCTCTGCTCGACCAGGATATCCGAAATTTTCTGGCGGAGGTCGGGCTGGCGCGGTACCAGGCTGGTAAGGTCTTGGCGGCTCTTCGTGCCGTGGGCGAAGCTGAAGATACCGCGACATGCATTCTTGTCGAGTGTGGTGCTCTCGCCATCCGGCTGATACTGAACAATTGTATCCGGACGGATGGTGATGCTGGCGTTCTCCGCTGTGATCCAATTTCCGACAAACGGGCCTTCGACGCGCGGGGCTGGCGAGACGGTGCAGGCGAATACCAGCGCGGAACATGTTATGATTGTCGAATAGCGCAAGATTCGCATCGAATCGCCGGAGCTGGGCCCCGCTCACAGTTCCTCGCCAAACTCGCGCCACCCCTTTGCCGCCGTACCTCCGCAGAGCCTGGGAGCTCCAAGGGTTTCGCCGCCGCGCGAATCCGCTGATATGGTAAAGGCGGTTTGCCATGGAGTCGAGAATTACACGTGAAAGGGCCAATCTATGCGGGCGCCGATCGGGCCTTGGTCCGCCTTGCTTCCGGCGAGCTCATCTGCGTCGATACCAATTCGCTCGATGCTATCGACTACCTCCTCGGCTGGGATATGGAGGCAGATGTTCTCCCGTTGTTCAGAAGTTTTTTGAAACCCAACTCAGTGGTTCTAGACATCGGCGCAAATTTCGGACTCTACACCGCAATTTCGGCCTCTCGGATGAGGGATCACGGCCTCCTCTATTCTTTCGAGGCGAACCCGCACACTTTCGAATTGTTGAAGCGAACCCTGTACGCGAACAGGCTGGCGCATCGCCCAAATGTAACCGCGGTCAACGCTCTGGTCGGCGAGAGTACGGGGCGCGGAACCCTTCATTACCTGCCGGAATTCCTCGGCGGCGCGACGATGACGGATATTGGGCAATGGGGTGAGGCAAAGCGCTCGATCGAACTCGACATGATCACGATCGACGAATTTCTGCCGGCTGGATTGGCGGTCGATCTGGTCAAAATCGATGTCGAGGGTCACGAACCCTTGGTCATCAGGGGCATGCAAAAAGCTATACGCCGTTCGCCGAATATTCGGATCTTTATCGAATTCGTCGAAGCCTTTTTGTCG
>VAZT01000599.1 GCA_005884825.1 Alphaproteobacteria bacterium | reverse complement strand
AATGCGTCGTCGAAAACAATCAGATCACAATGTATCGGGTGAACGGGAAGATCAGCTTCCTGGTCGAGGAGAGGAAATAGCGCCGAGCAGGTTTGCCGGGCTGGCCCGCCCGCCAAGCTACACACCCTGAAGACTAACCGTTCGTGGCATCTCGAGCGGGGCCCGTCGGCGCTTTTTTTGAAACGGCTGCGGCCGGCAGGCGAGCAAGCTGCCGTCCGGCGCTTCGGCAGCCGTTACGGAGCTTCAGGATGGCGGGTTTCTCTCGCAAACGCGACCGCATGGTAAGGCTGCACCTCGCCCAGCGAGGGGTTGGCGATCCGCACCTGCTCGAGGCGATGCGGCGGGTTCCGCGTGCGGCTGGGAGCCTGTCCTCGGGCCGGCGAAGCCGGACCCGGGGGACGACCGGCTCGAATGCTTCCTCGGCTCGACGCCGCTGATGACGCTGCGCCGCGGGCGGCCTCAGTCCACCGGCAAGCTATATGGGCGCGCCCCTCGCGACTTACGCGATCGTCTGCTTGGGCAGCGCCACGACCAGCGTCCTGGCGTGTGGTGAGAAGAAAGAGGCGCGCTGATCGTGTATTTCCTTAAAGGCCTGGGTTCCCCACCTCGTTCTGTTCGAGAGCTGGCAAGCACGGATCGATGGAAGCGCGCGGAGAGCGTGACGGATACTGCTCATCGCCCTCCTGAAGGCCATCGAATATTTCGGGGTGCCAAAAGCCCGGGCCCTATTCGAAAACACTTATTTCATCGGCTTGCACAAAGCCGGAATGCCGGAGGAGTGACCGCGGCGATGTCCTCGGTCCGCTCCCCATCCGCCAGCCTCGGATCGGTAGAGACCCGGTCGGCGGTCGGGCTCTTCGGTTGCCGAATCTGCGCAATCGAGGGTCAGCGCTCCGCGAAAGCTGGGGATATTGGTTGGAGTAATCGCCTAAATATTCCTATGACGCGCATTGCCCTGATCTCGGACATTCACGCAAATGAGATGGCACTACGCGCGGTGCTCGGCGAGATCCGCCGAACCGGGGTCGACCAAGTCATCTGCCTGGGCGATGTGGCGACGTTGGGCCCGCGACCGAATGGCGTCATCGAGATCCTGGGCGAACTGGGCTGCCCGTGCATCATGGGGAACCACGACGAGTTTCTGCTCGATGCGGAGCTAGTTCACACTTACAGCGCATCCCCTCGGGTCGTCGACTCCATCGATTGGAGCCGGAGCCGGCTATCTGGCGTCGAGCTCGATTTCCTGCGCGGCTTTGAGCGGTGTCGCGAGATCGCAATGGGGAAATTGACAGTCCAGCTCTTCCACGGCTCGCCGCGCTCGCATATGGAGGACATCCTGTCATCGACCCCGCCGGAGGCGCTCGACGAGATGCTCGCCGGCACGACGGCGATGGTGCTGGCCGGCGGGCACACGCACATACAAATGCTTCGACAGCATCACGGAAATCTGCTGGTAAATCCGGGCAGCGTCGGGCTGCCGTTCAAAGACTATGTCGGCGGGCAGTCGCCGACACTCCTGAGCCACGCCGAATATGCAACGATCGAGGATCTCGACGGCGTTATTGGGGTCAGCCTGCGACGTGTGCCACTCGACAAGCACGAACTCCGCCGGGCTCAGAGCGAAACCGAGCACCCTCTTGGCCCGTGGCTGCTCGAGCAGTACGCGTAAGTGGTCCGCCGGATCCTAGACCGCAGTATCGCCTTGGCTGAATTCGACCCGCTCGGGGGCAAGCCGCTCTGACAAGTCAGTCTGGGCACGTTTCACGGCACAGGCCGCCCTGCAACACGCCCAGCCGGAGCAGGCACAACAAAGCGCCGCCGTGCTAGCATCTTCGGCGTGCACCTTCGCCGTCCGGACGCCATCCCGGAACTGCGCGCCGCAGCGCGGCCCATATGGGGCAGTAATGGCGAGGAATTTCAGCGACAGTACGAATTCATCAGGGAGCCAGACGATCCGCCTACGTTTGACGACCGCATCGCCAAGATCGATCCGCTCGTACCGGTCAAGGTAGAGGTCAACGCGATTATCAAATTGATCGACAACAACAAGGTCTGCGGTCTCACCCTGTTTGCCGCGCCGCAGGCCGGGTTCGGATTTCATCTAATCCCGACGCCATCGCCCATTTTCTAGGGTCATAGGAAGGTCGGCATCTCTCGGGAAAAAACCATCCTCCTGAATGAATAGCCAATATTCGCCGGGGTCTATCGGTTGTCCGTCAACCTTAGTCCCCAACTGGAGAAACGACCCTTCCGAGACTGCCCCGCTTGAGCTCTCCCGCCCTTCCACTCCGGCGAGAGAGCCGACTAATTCGCAGAGGGACCGAGCGGTCGAATCCCTCTCCCTCCAGCAAAGGGTCCATTG
>VAZT01000598.1 GCA_005884825.1 Alphaproteobacteria bacterium | reverse complement strand
AGTTCGGCCTGAGGAACATCGATCTTCGGTCCTCCACCCTCATACGTCGGAAAGGCATAGGCGAGCGAACCTGCTTCGGTCTGCCAAATCCCGCCCTCGATACCGGGCCGATCGCGCAGCGCTGTCTGGACGACGGCGGTCAAATCTCGCCGCAGACCCTCGTTGTCGAGGCGGGGCATCGCAGTCTCCCAGCCCGCTCTATAGAACCGATAAGCGTCCGTGATGGCATCGCAAGCTCGGCCGATCTCGGCTTCTGCGCGACCGGCCTGCGCCGCCGCCGACTGGCGGAACAGCTCCACCATCAAAATGCCGGCCGCTACCGCTGCAGTAACCAGCAACAGCAGCAGAACCACCAGCCGTCCGCGAAGCGATCGGAACTGCGACGTCATCGTTTCGGCAAGGGGCGTTCGCCAAACCCGGGCGCGTGTCGAAACCTGAGATGTAGTGTCACAACGCAAGACAGCATGTGTCGTGAAAGGTGACGCCGGAGCCTCCCGTCGTATTCGGACCAACGAAGAGAAAGGGTCTCAAGCAATGGCATGCCGATTGCTGATCACGCCCTGACGGCTTTAGTCAGATACCGTCGAGGAGGATCGCATGAAAACCCCAAGCATCAAAGTTTTGTTGGCCTGCGGCGCCACCGCCGTTCCCTTTGCAATTGGCTCTTTTGCCTTCGCACAGGCGCCTGCCTCGCCGCCGGCTTCGGCGTCGCCATCTGTCCCTAATGTGGTGCAGCCCCCTGGTGGCACGTCCTACCCCAACCAGCTGAGCGAGACGCGGGGTGTCGCACAGCGGTTCACATTGACGCCGATCGGCGAGATCGACGGTGTCATCCTTGCCGACGGCACAGAGGTTCACTTGCCGCCCCATCTTACGACGCAGATCGCCAGCGCCGTCAAACTCGGCGACAATGTCGTCGTACAAGGATTTCACTCATCTTCCGTCCCACTCGTCGCCGCCTCCTCGATCACCGATGTGAATACCGGTCAGAGTGTGGTCGACGCCGGGCCGCCGCCCCCCGGCTCTCGCCCGCCGCCATCTCCGCCGGGGGTGCCGGCGCCGGGCGCGCAGCAGATGATCGTGCAGGGCAAGGTGCAAATGCCGCTCTATGGGCCTGCCGGCGACATAAACGGCGCTCTGCTCGACGAGGGTACGATCGTGCGGATCGGGCCGAGAGAGGCTTATCAGATCGCATCTCTGCTCAATGCCGGCCAGCCCCTCGCTGTTCAAGGGTGGGTATTGGTAACCTCGTACGGCAAAGTCGTGGACGCTCAAGCAGTGGGGCCGACCGCCGGTCAAATGGTTCAGGTGGCGCCGCCGGTACCGGCTTTTGGTCCTGCGGGGCCGCCGCCTCGCTGACGCGGATCCGCGAGAGCGCCCGGACCCTGCCGCCGCTTCCGGGCAAGGGGTACGGGCGCACGCGTCCGCGGCTGCGCTGAACAAATTTCTGCGGTGTTTCAATCAAGAATGGAGTTGTCGAAGAAGGTTAAGATCGCCCTCGAGGAAACCCGGATCCTGATCCTCGGGGCTCAGATCCTGCTGGGGTTCGGCTTTCGTGGAGTGTTCGACGACAGATTCGATCAGCTCCCGGAATATGCCCGCTACGCCGACGGGGTTGGGCTGGGGCTCCTGGTCTGCACCGTCGGTTTGCTGATCGCCCCCGGTCCCTATCACCGCATAGTGGAGGGAGGCCAGGACAGCGGGCGACTGCATCGCTTCACGACGGTCATCGCCGATCTGGCGCTGCTGCCATTCGCGCTAGCGCTGGGTATCGGTCTCTTCGTCGGCACGCAGGCGATATTCGAAGATAGCGACGTCTCGATCGCGGCGGGTGCGATAGGAGCCGGTCTGGCGCTTGCTCTGTGGTACGGACTGCCACAATTGCGAACAAGATTTGTCGGGGAGAGGGAACGCATGATCACGCGCGGCCAATCGAACGAGAGGGCCGACACACCGCTGCAGGTCAAGATCGAACAATTGTTGACTGAGGCTCGCGTCATCCTGCCCGGCGCTCAGGCTCTGTTCGGCTTTCAGCTCGCTATCGTGCTTACGCGGGCGTTCGAGCAGCTACCGGAAGCCTCGATTGTCGTGCATGCGACGAGCCTGTTTCTGGTCGCGCTGGCCGTCATGATGCTGATGGCTCCGGCCCCCTATCACAGGATCGTCTATGCCGGCGAAGATACCGAAGACATGTACCGGGTCGGCAGCGCTCTCATTACGGGCGCGACCCTGCCGCTCGGTTTGGGACTGGCGGGCGATGTTTACGTCGTAATCGCGAAAATATCCGGGTCTTTCGCCATCGGGTCATTGACCGGCGGGATGGCGTTCGTGCTGCTGACCGGGCTTTGGTACCTATACCCGATCATTGTGGCGCGTCGCAGCAAGTAGGAGCCTATTCGCGAACGCGGAACACGGTCAAAACGTCATCTCCGACCGTTTCCGTCGACAGGCGCTCGAAGTGCGGCGCCTCCGAGAGCATTTCGAGCCCCAATTCGGCGATCGCCGCAATACCATCGCCGCCGATCAGCATCGGCGCGTGGACCCACACCAGACGGTCTACCAGGCCAGCGCGCGCGAAAGCGGCCGCGAGATGGCCGCCACCTTCGAGGAGCAGCCGAGTGATGCCGCGCTCGCCGAGCGCGGCGAGCGCGGCTGCGAGGCTGCCGTTCCCGTCGGAACCCGGATCGATGTCGATCACTGTCGCACCGGCGCGAAGCAACGCTTGCCGTCGGGTGGAGTCCGCCGAGGGCAAGGTCAAGATCCAGGTCGGGACCGCTCGGGCGTCGGAAATCAAACGCGTGGCGGGCGGGATACGCAAATGCCGGTCGACGACCACGCGCACCGGCGACCGATGGGCGAGGCCTGGCAGCCGGCAAGTTAGCTGCGGATTATCGGCGAGGACCGTTCCCGTGCCGACTATGATTGCGTCGTGGGCGGCACGTAAGGCATGTGCGCGCTCCCGTGCCGGC
>VAZT01000120.1 GCA_005884825.1 Alphaproteobacteria bacterium | reverse complement strand
TAGAATTCGGCCATCGCATCGGGGTCTTTGGCGGCAATGGCGATGTGGCGCAGTTTAGCCATGTTTACTCCCTCTACGTCACCCCCGCGCAAGCGGGGGTCCAAGGTCTGCCCCTGGCGTAAACAGGGGGCATGGGCGCATCGCTGGCCCTGGATTCCGCTTTTGCGGGAGTGACGGACGATTGTGAGCTGTTGATGACGTGCAGTTATTCCGCGGCCTCTTTTGCCGGCTCGGGGAGCGGCTCGGCGCCGGCCCAGGCGTGCTCGGCAATGTCAAACAGGACGCGCTCGGGCCCATAGAACTTCTTTTCGAAATAGCCGGCCTGCGGGTCTACCTGGTTGCGGTCGACGTAATGTTCGCTGCCCAGGCTCTCCAGCCTCTTCGAGAATTCGTCGACGTCCTCGACCAGCACCCCGAAATGATGGATGCCGCGGTAGTCGAGACCTTTGCCGAGCTGATCGGTCTTGAATTTGAGGATCGCCATATTGAGCGTGCCGTCGCTCAAAAACACGCCGTCCGCCAGCACCCCGTTCGGCCGCCCGACCTCCTTGAAGTCGAATGCCTTTTTGTAGAAATCGGCCATTTTTTCCGGGTCTTCCGCGGCAATCGCGATGTGACGCAGCTTGGGCATCCGAACCTCCTCATCGGCTGATCGCGCTAACGTATCACGACCTGCCGGACGGATGCCAATACCCGTGCGAGGTTCTTGCCGACCCGTGACAGCGCGTCTTCCCACGGGAACAGCCCGAAGCGGTCGAATTCCGGCAGCAATGTTCCGTTGGGGAGTGCAAAACGCGAGGTGCAGGTCAGGCGCTGCGGATCGGGCAGTTGCGCCGGGCTCCACATGAACACGGCCAGGTCTTTGCCGCGCAGATAGGGATGTACGCCGAGATCGGTGAGCTCCTCGGGCGCAATCGCGAGGCCGGTCTCCTCGAGCAGCTCTCGTGCAGCCGTGACGGGAAGGGTTTCGCCCGGCTCCGCAAGTCCCTTGGGAATGTCCCAGCGCGGCGAGCGCGTTGCATGGCCGAGCAGGACGCGTTCTCCGTCCGTGACGATCACGCCGCAGCTCGTCTGACGCGCAGTCACGGCCGCGTACCGCCGGCGGAGACACCGCCGTAAAACACGCCACGCTTGTCGTTATCGGAGGCGGTGCCGGGATCTGCGCAGCCGGCGGTCAATAGCGACAACACCAGTCCCATCACAGAGAACCAGTATCGATTGGCGCCCGCAGAAAGCTTCTTGCCCATTCGGACCTCCGGTTGCTTTATCCGAGACCATGGTACCGAAGGAGAATGATGGTGGCTGAAGAAATGCGTTCCTACCGGCCGGTGATCATCGGGGCCCGCGGGGCCGTCGCGGCCAATCATCCCCTCGCCGCCCAAGCCGGCCTCTTGACGCTGCGGGCGGGCGGCAACGCGGTCGACGCGGCGGTTGCGACGGCGATGACGCTCGCGGTCGTCGAGCCGATGATGTCGGGGCTCGGCGGCGACGGGTTCTACCAAGTCTGGGACCAGGCGGCCGGCCGCGCCGTCGTGTTCAACGGCAGCGGCCCCGCCCCTGCCGCCGCGACGCCCGAACGTTACGCCGGCCGCATCCCGCGCATCGGCCCACTGTCGGTCTCGGTTCCCGGCACCGTGGCCGGGCTCGGCGATATGCACCGCAAATATGGGAAGTTGTCGTGGGGCGATTTGTTCGCCGAGGCGATCACGTTTGCGCGCGACGGGTTTGGCGCCACCCGAGCCTACGGCCATTTCGCCGATGAATACCAGGCGACCCTGATCGCTGACCCACGCAGCGCGGCAACGTTTCTCGCCGGCGGCCAGCCGCCGTCACTCGGCGCTGCGATCGTCCAGCCGGAGCTCGCCCGTACGCTCGAAGAGATCGCCGCGGACGGGGCGGAAACCTTCTATCGCGGCCGCCTGGCGCGGCGGTTGGCCGCCGCTCTCGAAGACGCGGGAACCCTGGTTGCCGCCGCTGATCTCGAAGCCTTCGAGGCCGAGCTGCAAGAGCCGATCGGCATCGACTACCGCGGCTTCACGGTGCTCGAGGCGCCGCCGAACTCGACTGGGTTCGTGCTTCTCGAGGAGCTCAAGATCCTCGAGCATTTCGATGTCGCGGGCATGGGTGTCCTGTCGGCCGATGCGGTCCATGTCATGGTCGAGGCGAAAAAGCTCGCCTTTGCCGACCGCGAGCGTTGGGGCGCCGACCCGCGCTCGGTCGAAGCGCCGCTCGCGCGGCTGTTGTCCGCCGACCACGCCGCGCAGCTTGCCGGGCAGATCGACCTGCGCCGCGCGGCCCCGACCGGCCCCATGGCCCTTGCCGCCTGCGACACGACGTATTTCTGCACCGCCGATGGCGAGGGCAATGCCGTGTCGGGGGTGCAGAGCATCAACAGCGGCTTCGGCTCCGGTGTCATGGCGGGCGACACCGGGATCCTGCTCAATAACCGGATGAGCTATTGGCACCTCGATCCCGGCCATCCCAACCGGCTGCGGCCCGGGCGGCGCGTGCGTCATACGATGAACCCGCCATTGGTTCTAAAGGACGGGGAGTTGTGGTGCGTCTTTGGCACACCCGGCGCCGACAACCAGGTGCAGATCAATCTGCAGGTCCTGACCGCAATGATCGATTTCGGGCTCGACCCGCAGCAGGCCGCGGAAATGCCGCGCTGGACCTCGAATGTGCCCGGCCAATACGCTAACTGGCCGCATAACGGCGAGGACGCCCTGACCATCGAGCGCCGCTTTCCGGAGGCGGTGCGCAGCGAGCTCGCGCGCCGCGGTCACCCGGTGAAGACCGTCGGCGATCTCGACGGCCCGTGCAGCGTCCAGATCATTCGCCGCGACGCGGCGAGCGGCATATTGCTCGCCGGTTCCGACCCGCGCCGCGACGGCTGGGCCTTGGCGTGGTGAGCCGGTCTCACCGGTGCGGCGGATTATTCTTCCGAGGCCGGCGTGATGGTGCCGAACAAGCCGTCGGCCTCGCCATTGATGCCAGCTGTGAAATAGAGCGTGTCGGAGCTGGATTTCGCGCCCCCACCGAGGGTTAATTTCCACAACCCATCGATGACGAGCGGCTTGCCGTTGGGAGAGTCGAGTTCGTCGATAAATTGCCCTTGCGAGCTGAACACGTTGATTTTGCCGTTGCCGAAATTGCCGACGAGAATGAGGCCGCTGAACGGGCCAAAATCGTGGGATGCCCGCGAAATTCCCCAAGGCGAATTGAGCGGCCCGCGGCTCGCAAAGCGCCGCAGTAAATGCCCGTCGGTGTCGAATACGTCGACAAAGCCGTGGCCGGGACCTGCCACATCGTCATGCTTTGCGGCATTTTGCAACGCATAGGTCACAAAGAGATCGCCGTCGATGTTCTCGATGCCGAACGGGGCGTAGCCGGCAGGGATGTTGGGATCTTTGAACCCGCCATCGGTGGTTACCAGTTTATAGTTGTGGTCGAAGACATCGACCGTGCCACCGCGGAAGTTGGTCGCGAAGAGAAAGACTCCGTTCACGTTGGTGCCGAAAACGAGCCCTTTGTAGACAGGGCCATTTGTGGGATTGGGGCCATTTGTGGGACTGGGATTGTCGACAGCCAGGCGCGCGTTGTTCGGATTTTCCGGCAGGCCGCCAGTCCAAGCCGAAATCGTTCCATCCTCGGTGGCCCAGATGAACGATGCGGGAAGGGTTGTCCCCGGAACCAAGAACGCTGTCGCAGGATTCGTGGTTGCGTTCCATACCATGCCGGTTGGCGCCGCCGGTGTTGGATTCGGCGGGCTCGCTGGGGGCGGGTTGACATGTTTACAGGCCGTACCGGGGACGCTGCCTCCCGGCAGCGGAATCTTGACCTGTAGCGGCACAATCGTCCCGTCGCCATCGTAAAGGGTGGAACATCCAGTGGCGTTGTCCGAAACCCAAAACGGGCTGGCGCCAGGAGAAAACGCGACACCCCATGCATTCTGCAAGACGGGGTCGACGTTTGAGGCTTCGCCCTTGATATCAGAAACGAGCTTGGTCACCTCGTACCGATTTGCCTCGTGGTCCCGATCTTCATCCCCGCCGCGAGCGGTCGACACGCCAATGACGGATAACGCGATGACCGCAGCAAGGGTGAGATCTCGACTGACGCGCTGCATGATGTTTGTCCTCCCGCTGGTTGAGCGCTAGCGTGGAGTCCGCAGCCCCGCATCGCAATTGCCCTCGCGGACGCGATGCGCGATCCATCGCCAGACGACAGTAGGACTCGCGAGCTCGCCCTTTATTCCGCGAAGGACAGCGACCGGATGCAGCCGCTCTAGATCACTCTCGACGGCGCGTTAGCTTGCCTTGTCCGATGCGGGCGGCAATTTGGCTTTGGCACCGTCGGGAGAGTTCTGCTGGTAGACGATTTCTGCGATTTTGAGCAGCAGGCCGCGGGGGACGTTGGCGGCAATCGCGTAGGCCAGCCCGTCGTCCACCCAATAAAATGCGCTGATGCCGTTCCGCTCGCGGAACTGGAACTCCGTCTCGCCGGACACATCGACCACAAGATAATAACAGCTCAGGCGCGTACCTTTACCGTCTTCATACATGAACAGTGCGGCGGGCCCGCTATCGGCAGGCAGCAGCCTTCCGCCCATCAGCCGGAAGCCGAGTGCGTTGAGATCGGGAACAATCAGCCTGTGGCCGAGGCGCTTCGACAGCCATTGCACGAGATGGGCCTCTTCGTCGGCGCCAACCTCGACCGGGTGACGAGTTTCCACCGAAAAGGTCCGGTGCGCCGCGATAGCGTCATCGAACACCGCGCTGGCAAGCACTGCCGACGCCGACGAGGTGAGAACAGGCAGCAGATCGTGCGCGCCCCACCCGCCGATCCCACCGGCAATCAGCAGCGCGACTGCGGCAACCACGCGACCCAACCGTCGGCGACGCCGGCGTCGCTGCTCTGCCAGCAGGCGAGCGACGCGCAGGCGCGCCGGTATCGTCTTCTCGGTGAATCCCCCAAAGGCCGCGCGCAATTCCTCCCGCTGTGCGGCATATTGCGACCACCGCGCCCGCAACTCGGGATGCGCGCAAAATAGGCTTCGACGGCCTCATTATCCTCTGGCGCCAGCCGGCGATCGACCCACGCGTGCAGGCCATCCTCTTCTATGGAGCGGCTCACCGCCCTCACTTCCCTCTCCGCAGCGCCGCACCGTGACGCGAAGTATTTTCCTCTAGCTCCCCATGCATAGCACGCCGTAAACGCTCGCGCCCGCGCGAGAGCCTCGACATCACCGTGCCGATAGGCACTCCCAGCACACGCGCCGCGTCCTGATAGGAGAGGTCTTCGACGCCGATTAGCAGCAGCACCGCCCGCTGCTCCTCTGATAATGCTGCAAAGGCGCGCAGCAGATCCCGATGCTCCAGCACAGAATGCTGCCCGCCGTCGATACCCGGCAGTTCGGTCTCCTCCGTCAATGCGTCATGCTGGCCTCGCCGCCGCACGCGATGCTGGTTGGATAGAAACCGGTTGTAAAGGATCGTGTAGAGCCAACCCTTTAAATTCCCTTGGTTCCGCCGCAGGTTCCAATGGGAAAGCGCGCGTTCAAGGGCATCCTGAACGAGGTCGTCGGCTCCTTCCCGGTCGCCGCGCAGCAGGGCGCACGCGAACCGGCGCAACCCGGGGATCTGCGCTTCGATCAGAGCGGCTAGGTCCGGCATTGCCTCACCGTTTGAAAGACGGCTCCGCGGCGGCCACCACGATTCCCGGCCCGTCAGCGGCCATGTCCTGCCTCCCGCCACGGTTCCGGTCGGTATGCCCGCTATCATTGCCACTCTGTCGCTCACGGTGTAATCACATTTCTGTTAACTAGATCGGCGCGATTCAACACATCCTGCCCGTAAAAATCCGCCCTGATCGCAATAGTCAAGACCCCTCGGACGCCCGATTTATTCCCAGCGTTTCATTCCCTGCCGATCGCGATGGAGGGGTGTGTGGAATAAACCGCGTTGCAACGAGTCGTATGGCTCAAAGGATCGATCCTCTGACGCACTGAGTTGAGGCGTGATATGAGTGCCGGGTCTGCGCCGCTTTGCCGGCGCGCGCTTTTGCAGTACACCGTATGTACGGTCAGCGGTGTGGCGATCTGCTGCGTGCCACCAAAATCTGCCACCGCGGCGCCGAAGATCTCGAAGAAGGCGGTTGCCTATCAAGATCATCCGGACGGCGACAAGCAATGCGAAAAGTGCGCACAATTTCAGCCGCCGGACGCTTGCAAGATGGTTGAGGGTCCAATCAGCCCGCAGGGCTCTTGCCGGATATTCGTACCCGTCCGGCAATCATGAGGAACATGCCTCTATGGAATAAATTCGACATTGGGGAGTCGTAAGGGTCAGCAACTCGGCTAGTCTGTTCATCGGCGCCGCCGGCACTGCCGGTTTGGGGAGATATTGGCATGATCCGGTGTCGGAGCCAGTGGCAGCGAGCCGTCGAGAACGGCTACGCCAGGCTGCTGATGACTATTCTCGTCAGTGCGGCAACAATCGCTGTGGTGCTGGTGATTGGCTTGTTGCCGCGCCGTGCCGTCTCACTGCCCCTATACGCGCGCCAGACTGGGCAGCCGTGCGCGACTTGCCATACCGCGTTTCTGGAGCTGACGCCGTTCGGCCGCCGCTTTAAGCTCGGCGGCTACACGCTGGATGGCGGGGATTGGAAGGGCCCGCCGTTCGCGGTCATGTTGCAACCGACTTTTACGAATACGCAGGCCGCTCAGCCAGGCGGCGCCGCGCCCGGATTTGGCGTCAACAACAATTTTGTCCTTCAGCAGGCGAGCCTATTTACCGGCGGCAAGATCACCGACAATCTAGGTGCCTTCATTCAAGGAACGTATGACGGCGTAGCCCACCGCTTCGCCTGGGACAATACGGATATACGCATCGCGAAGCAGGTCAACGTCGACGGCCACACTCTGCTCTGGGGAGCAACGGTCAACAACAACCCGACCGTGCAGGATGTCTGGAACACGATACCCGCCTGGAGCTTTCCATTCATAAGCTCAGCGCTGGCGCCGATGCCGACCGCCAGCACATTTATCGAACAAGTATACGCGCAGCAAGTTGCCGGGCTCAGCGGCTACAGCTTCCTCGACGATACGTTCTATTTGGAGTTCGGCGGTTATTGGCCATTGGGGACCAACACGCAGCGCGCCCTCGGCATCATACCGACAGGGGAGAGCCCGATCAGCGGCATCGCACCCTATTGGCGGCTTGCCGCCGAGCCGATTTTTGGCAAGCACGCGTGGGAATTCGGCACCTTCGGGCTCGCGTCAAACGTCGTTCCGATGGGAATTGTCGGTGCCGGCAACGATTCGTTCACCGATATCGGCATCGATACGCAGTATCAATATCTAGGTGATCCCCATACGGTTACAGTGCGTGGCGCTTGGATCCATGAAAACCATAATACCAGTGCCAGTCAGTCGCTCGGTCTCGCCAACAATTCCAACAACCAGCTGCGCTCGCTGAATGTCTCAGCTTCCTATATCTATGACGCTACGTGGAGCCTTACTGCCGGGCGGGTCTCGGTTGGCGGCACTCCGGATGCGGCGCTTTATGGCACTTTTACCGGAAGTCCGAACAGCGCCGGCTGGATTTTCGAGCTTGCCTATCTGCCATTCAGCCACGGCGGCCCGGCGTTTTGGCCATGGCTCAATTTTCGCATCGGTCTGCAATATACGCACTGGACCAAATTCGACGGGGCCACCACGAATATCGACGGCATGGGGAGAAACGCGAGCGACAACAATACGTTCTTCGCATACATCTGGACTATGTTCTAATGCGACAGTGTCCCTCTCATGTCACCCCGCTGAGCGCGTCAGCGCCCCGATGCCGAAAGTTTCATCCACGAGGTTGCCGGTCAAACGGCGCAACCGCTCGCGGCCGCGCGACAACCGCGACATGACCGTGCCGATCGGAACCCCCAGCGCGCGCGCCGCTTCGCCGTAAGAGAGATCCTCGACGGCGATCAGCAACAGGACCGAACGCTGCTCCGCCGGAAGACTCGCAAACGCGCGGAGGAGATCTCGATATTCGAGGGCGGAGTGCTGCCCGCCTTCAACGCCGGGCAATTCGTGCTCGAGGATCTCGGTCAGCGCGTCGTGCGCGCTCCTCCGCTTCCGGCGCTCCTGGTCGCTCAGGAACCGATTATATAGGATCGTGTAAAGCCAGCCGCGCAGTTCGCCTTCGACCCGGCGTCGGCGCCAACTCGACAGCGCGCGTTCGAGAGTATCCTGGACAAGGTCGTCGGCCCGTTCGCGGTCGCCGCGCAACAACGCCCGGGCGAAACGGCGGAGCCCCGGGATGTACGCTTCGAGGAGCGCGGTGGGGTTGGCGGTTGCGTTGGCTAAAGACTCAGGGTGGCCATTCATTGGAAGAGCATCGAGCACCAAACCGTGTCTCAGGGCGAGGTGTTACTCGGGATGCGCAAGCGGCATCACATCGAGGTGCAGAGCAAAGCTAAAAAACTCAGTCTTCAACCCCAAATGAATTACGCGTTACTTTCTGACTTAAATGTTACTTTTTGCCGCACTGCATATGATGTACGATTTGTTTCCAGCATAACGGCTTGGAGTTGGACGCGATGGCAGGCAATACGCGTCGCGTTCTGGTGATCGAGGACGACGCGGAAACGGCCGAGCAGCTGGTGGATTGCCTGCGTACGAGCGGCTATGAGGTCGATGTTGCGGTCGACGGTGAGGAGGGACTGCGTCGTGGGCTAGCCGCCGGTTACGTCGTGATGACCGTGGACCGCATGGTGCCCCGCATCGAGGGCGTCGAAGTCATTCGCCGGCTGAGAGAAAAGGGGATTGTGACCCCGGCACTGATCCTCAGCGCTCTCGGTGAAGTCGATGATCGCGTCCGCGGCCTGCGCGCGGGCGGCGACGACTACCTGGTAAAGCCGTTCGCCTCCCAGGAGATGGTGGCGCGCGTCGACGCGCTTGCCCGCCGCAGCGGAACTGTCGTCAAGGAGACGATGCTGCGGGTTGGCGATTTGGAGATAGATCTGCTGGCGCGGATCGCCCGCCGGCGAGGTCAGAAAATCGAACTATTGCCGCGCGAGTTTAAACTGTTGGAGTATTTCGCCCGCAATGTGGGCCAGGTGGTCTCGCGAGCCATGCTCCTCCAGCATGTATGGGATCTGCACTATGACCCGACGACCAATGTTATCG
>VAZT01000597.1 GCA_005884825.1 Alphaproteobacteria bacterium | reverse complement strand
ACCAGACGGCCGGTCGTCACCGCATCGGCGATGTCGCTCTTGGTGACGACGATGCGGTCGGCGAGGGCCACTTGCTTCTTCGCCTCGGGCATCCGCTCGATATTGCCTTCGCCGTTGACCGCATCGACGACTGAGATCAGGGCCTGCAGGTGGAATTCGCGGCCGAGGCCGCGGTCGGTTGCAAGGGTCTGCAGAACCGGACCCGGATCGGCCAGTCCCGAGGTCTCGATGACGACCCGCTCGAAGCTCGGGACGGCGCCGCGCGCCCGATCAGCGAACAATCCCCGCAACGTTTCCTGTAGATCGGTTCGGACGTTGCAGCACAGGCAGCCGTTGCCGAGCAGCACCGTCACGTCGCTGCTCGACCGCAGAAGCGCATTGTCGATGCCGATTTCGCCGTACTCGTTGACCACGACCGCCGTGTTGGCCCCTTCGGGCTTGTCGAGCAGCGCGCGGATCAGGGTCGTCTTCCCCGAACCCAAAAAGCCGGTGACCGCGATGACCGGAAGCCGCGGTCCGCGCGCTCGGCGCTGCCGCCGTCCGAAAAGCGCGTCCTTGCCGCCGAAAAGCGACTCCGGACCCGCTTCAGAAGTCCATTTCGAGGGTATAGAGACCTCCGACATGGCGATCGACGGTGTAGACGATCTGCCGCTCATCGACAAAGACATCGTTTATCTGGATCGCCCCGCTCGGCGCCCGCTCGGGGGGCGCGGGCACGAAGTAGGCCACTTCAGCCGGCTGATAGGGGTTGCTCGTGTCATAGGCACGCAGGCCGCCATTAAAGTAGGTGGCCAAGACGATGCGGTCGGATTTCCACGC
Organism: Alphaproteobacteria bacterium; assembly: GCA_005884825.1. Lineage (GTDB taxonomy): Bacteria > Pseudomonadota > Alphaproteobacteria > ATCC43930 > CGMCC-115725 > AP-15. Next base: position 2,116 of record VAZT01000597.1, on the reverse strand, counting down.
GTTCGGCTTGGGCAGGTTCTCATAGAGGTTGTGCGCGCCATAGCGCGCGCCCTTCCGCATATAGTGGTCGAGCGGCGGCAGCGGGCAAGTCGCAATCGGCACCGGATTGGTCTCGGTCCGCCCATCGACGACCCATACGAGCTTGGGCCAATCGGCCCCCTCCGTTCGCACGCATTCGTCGCTGACGATGAGCAGATTGCGGTCGAAGAACGGAACGACCGTATGGGTGAACCCGTGATAGGGCGGATGATAGTCCCAGCGCGACACCATTTTCGGCCGGGCCTTGTCCGAAATGTCGAGAATGACCATCCCGCCGTCGATATAGCCGAGATAGGCGCGGTCGGGGCGCTCTGGATAGACGTTTGTATTGTGCGGGCGGAAGCCGGTGTCGGCGCCTTCCGGATGACGCACCGGCGGCGGCTCGCTGTCGCCCTGTCTCGTGCCCGGCAGCCACCAGCGGCCGACCTCGACCGGCTTCGACGGGTTCTTCACGTCGATGATCCGGTAGAACTGGTCATCCTTGGGGTGGGTCGGCGTGAAGTCCGGCGCGCTGGAGCTCATGTGGATGTATTCGCCATCGGCAAACCACAGCTGATGAACGCCGCGCGAATGGGGCCCGGAGCAATCGAAGAACGTGATCGAACGCGGGGATTCCGGCACCGAGATGTCGAACAGCTCGAACCCCGCGGGCTGCAGCCCCTGCTCTTTCGTCTGATAGGCGACCGCCATGATGTCGCCGACCGTTTCCAGCGAATTCGAGCGCATATGGGATTGCGGCAGATCGGCCCGTGCGACGATTTTCGGGGCGCGTGGATCGCTGACATCGACGGCGGTAAAATTTTTCGGCGCGCTCTCGTGAGCCAGCCACAGGATGCGGCGCCCGTCCTTGGCGATCTGGATCGACATGCCCTCGCCAATGCCGCCGAACCCGTCGAGCTCGTGATGTGCGAGCTGCCGAAAATTCCAAATCGCCGTCTCGGGCATGTGTCTAGTCCTCTCACCGGTGCATCTGCCGCCACGATCGGATCGAATCACTCTCCGCACGTCACCGTCAAGTGTCCGTATTTCAGTCCGGGACTGTCCTGTCATTGGCGCTTGCGCTGCCGCTCATCGGCATGAAAAGATGGCGGCACCCGGTGATCAACAGCGTTGCTGCTTGGGCCGATTTTCATTCTAAATCACTGGCATCAAGAAGGCCGCTACCGGGTTGAGGAGCGGCGTGGGGTTCGGATGAACTCAGAAGGTTTGATGAGAGCGGCGGGGGGAGGGATCAAATGTCCAACGTGCCAACATTTCGCGGAGCCGCGATTTTTCCTTGCTCCTAACCGCGTGCCTTCTCTGCCCTCAAGCAGAACCCCGCGCCGGTACCGTTACGTTCAACGATCTTTCGGACGACGTCACTGTTCTAGACACCACCGGCAGGGTAACATCGTCGGCTTGCAGCAACGAACATTGCTTTACTGCGTTGTCATCTCCACTTAATACCGTCAATTTTTCAGGAGGTCCGACGGCTATAAATGCCCGTGAGTCGACAGGTGGTCGAATCAGCGACGTTTTGCTTTTGAGTCCCAGTCTAAGTGGTGTCATGATCGAGTTTGTATCTGATGTTGATCCGTTTATTCTTGATCCAGTTGGGGGTGTTTTCATTATAAAGACCGGAACTATTCAGAATGTGGCCAGCGTTACGTGGACACTGGGTGACGGCAGCACGGTCGTCGATACGATCGGGTTTATGTCGGATGTTTCCGAGGTTCCCGAGCCTCGCGGGATTGCGTTGCTCGGCATCGGTCTCATCGGTCTTCCTCTGATCCGAAAGCGGGCCGTGACAATGCACTGCTTGGGTGTCGGGGAGATGCGAAGCTAACCCAACTCCGGTAGCTTCGCGCAGATCTGTTCGCGGTTAAATCGGCGCCATCCGGGGCCGTCGGGGATGTGGCATGGAATTCGGCGTTCAGTTTTTCCCTGACGTTGCACCCGAACAAAAGTCGGCGGCCGAATATTTTGCAGACGCGCTGATCCTCGCCGAGGAAGCGGACAATCTCGGGTTTACCCATACCCGCATTGTCGAGCATTACTTTCATCCCTATGGCGGCTACAGCCCCAATCCGATGCTGTT
>VAZT01000596.1 GCA_005884825.1 Alphaproteobacteria bacterium | reverse complement strand
CCAGGTCGAAGGCGACCAAGTCGCCGACCCGCTCGTAAAGCTCGGTCGAGCCTTTGAGGTCGGTGAAGAGGAAAGTTAGACTGGTGATCTTGAGCCGCTGCTCAACGTCGATCGTGTCGGTGCCGTAGATGTCCCGGAAGACCTGGTTGGTCAGCAGCCGTTTTGCGGTCAGGAACGGCCGGCGTCTGCCGAGCAGCTCGTGCAGCTTGTCTCCGGCGATCCACAGCCCCGGCAGGAGCCGGGTGTCGGTGCGGTTTTCCAGGGTGAGTCGCAACGGCCCCGGACGCAGGGTCACGGTGCCGGTCGGCGCGCGCAGTCTATCAAAGACTAGCGAGAGGTTTTGCCGCTCGCGCGTCGGCTCGCCCTTGACGTCGAGGAACTGCGTCCCGTGCGTCACCGGGTCTACGACGATGACAAATTCGGCGGGCAATTGCAATGACAGCAGAGCCTTTTCGCCGGGCGGCAGCTCGACCTGGTCGAGAACGATTTCCTCGACTAGCTGCTCGAAATAATCCGGAATATTGATCCCGGAACCCCAGAAGATCTGACGAAAATATTCGGCAAACGGAAGCTCGTGCGGGTCATGCGCAGCGATTCGGCGCACTCGCCGGCTGACCGTGAACGTGACCTCGACCATCTCGTCGAGCGTCGGCCGGTAGCCGGCCGCGCACAGTGCGCAGTCGTATTCCTCCTTGTTGACGCTCTTCAATGTCGTGCTGGTATCGAGCACGCCACCGCAGCCGGGGCACAGCACGTTCCACGACAGCTCGAACATTCCGAGGCGCGCGGCATGCAGAAAGGCTGCAATGGCGCGCTCCTCATCGACCCCGGATCGGCGCGCGAAATCGATCACATTGACGCGGCAGAGGTCGCGATCGGGCGCGTCCCGCACCAGCTCCTCGATCGCCCCAGCGGCTTCGAGGTCGGCCGACTGCCGCAAGAGCGTGAACAAATTGCCGGCTTCGCTCATCTCGGGTTCCTACACCAATTCGGGTGGATCGTCAGGGAATCTCGTAGACCGCCATCTCCTCGGCGACGCCGCGCAGCGCGCGCTGATGCGGGACCGGCTCGAGCCCGCTGGTTTCGAGCAATTTGCAAGATCCGGGATGTTTGACGACCGACCCGGTCGCCAGGATCGACCGCGAATCGGCCAGATCCTGCACGCGCGCGGCGATGTTGACGGTACGGCCGAAATAGTCCTGCCGCTTGTCGAGAACGACGGCGAGACAGGGTCCCTCGTGGATGCCGATCTTGAGCAGCAGCCCGTCGCCGGTGCCCGCATCTTTGAAGTCGCGCATTGCGTCCCGCATGCGCAATGCCGCGGCAACTGCGCGGTCGGGCGTCGAAAAGGTCGCCATCACCGCATCGCCGCTGGTCTTCACGACGGCCCCGGCCTCGGCCGCGATGATGTCGTTGAGCACCTCGAAATGCGCCCGGACGAGGTCGAAGGCGACCAGATCTCCGACCCGCTCATAGAGCTCGGTCGAACCTCTGAGGTCGGTGAACAGGAACGTCAGACTGGTGATCTTGAGACGCTGGTCGACATCGATCGTGTCGGCGCCATAGAGATCGCGAAACACTTGGTTGGTCAGCAGCCGCTTTGCCGTCAGGAAGGGCTTGCGCCGGCTCAACAGCTCACCGAGCCGGTCCGTCCCCACCCACAATCCCGGCAAGACGCGCGTGTCGGTGCGGTTTTCGAGCGACAGGCGCAATGGCCCGGGGCTCAGCTCGATCATCTCCGCCGCTGGGCGTATCTGGTCGAAAAACAACGAGAGGCTCTGGCGCTCTCGCGTCGGCTCCCCCTTGACCTCGAGAAATTGGGTCATATGGGTCACCGGGTCGAGAAGCATCACGAGCTTCGCTGGCAATTGCAGTGAAAGCAGAGCCTTCTCTCCTGGCGGAAGCTCGACGGTGTCCAGCGTCACTTCCTCGATCACCTGGTCGAGGTTTTCCGGCAGATCGATTGCCGAACTCCAGAACACCTGGCGAAAGTACTCCGTAAACGGGAGCTCGTTCGGATCATGCGCCGCAATCCGGCGCACCCGCCGGTTGACCGTGAACGTCACCTCGACGATTTCGTCGAGGACCGGCTCATAACCGGCCGCACACCAGGCGCAATGGTATTCCCCGCGGTTCACGTTCCGCAGCGTCGCGCCGGCGTCGAGCACCCCGGCACAGCTCGGGCACAGCACATTCCACGAGAGCTCGAAGAGGCCGAGGCGCGCGGCGTGCAGAAAGGCGGCGATCGATTTCTCTTCGTCGAGGCCCCTCTTCGCCGCGAAATCGAGCACGTTGACCCGGCACAGATCGCGGTCCGGCGCATCCCGCACCAGCTTTTCGATCGCACCTACGATGCCGGGATCGGCGGATTGCCGTAAAAGCGGAAACAGGTTTTTGGCTTCGCTCATTTAAGATCCTATCCCGCATTGCTGCGCCGAAGACCCCGACACGCCTCGGAAATCGCACGCGTCTCTCGGCGATCCGACGCAACCGCCTTGGCCCCGTCACCGCCATGCCGTCGCCACCCGCATTAAATTTGGTTACGAATCGTGCGCGCGCTAGCTACCCTGCTGCCACCATTCTGTCAGCATCATTGCTGAGCGACGACGCCTCATGAGACCCGCCGACCGGCTTTTTCAAATCATTCAGATCCTGCGGCGCACGCCTAAACCGATAACCGCGGGCGCCCTCGCCGCCGAGCTCGAGATTTCAAAGCGGACCGTCTATCGCGACATCGCCGACCTCATCGGCCAGCGGGTACCAATCAAGGGCGAGGCCGGCGTC
>VAZT01000595.1 GCA_005884825.1 Alphaproteobacteria bacterium | reverse complement strand
GGGTGACGAGGTTCGCGCCAAGGAGGCTTCGTGAAAACGCTTCGTGATGTGATGTCGATGTCGCGCAGCGCAGGGCCGCGATGGGCATGCTCTCTGCGCTGGGGCTGGTTGCCGTGACCTCGTGTGTCACCGACTCGGATCCAGGAACCAAGGAAGCCGAGATTGCCTCGGCGCTGACCGGAACGACGTTTAACTGGGTAGATAACCTGGCTGGCCTGCGCGCGATGGCGCACGCCACGACCGCGCCCGTCGTCGTCGTGGAAGGCTACGGATCCGCCGGCGACGGAGGCGGTGGGATCTTCCTGTGGAACGACACTTCCACGCTGGCCGACAACGATGGGACGATCGTCCGGCCGAACCACGTGGCGGCCGCGTCCCCCGGCCGGTGGATCCGGCTCTACACCGGACCGGTCAACGTGAGATGGTTCGGGGCCGGGCTCGGCCTGGGCTCCGACCTGGCTCGCATCATGTCGGCGCTCGCCGTCCTGACCGCCACCGGCGGAGAGCTGTTCTTCCCCGCCGCGAACTATTTCCTCTCGGGTCCGATCGACATCACGTCGAACAACATCACGCTGCGCGGCGAGTCGCCGTTCGGCAGCCGTCTGGCTGGCTCGGGAGCGTTCGACACCATCCGCGTGCTCGGGTCGCTCTCCAACCCGCTCACCGCCGTGCACCTCAAGAACCTGTACTTCCTCGAGGGCGGCAAGACCGCCGGGAACTCGATCCTGATCGAGTACAGCAGCCAGTGCCTGATCGTCGATTGCCAGATGGAATCGCCGTCCTCGGGCGTCCGGTTGCACTCCGTGAACACCATCGAGTTCGAGCGCGTCCGGATCGCCGGGCCGACCGGCGCGAACTCGTATGGCTTTTGGATCACCGGGGACGCCGCGGCGGCGACCGACGTCGTGACGTTCAAGAACGTCGTCGTCCAGGGCAACACGGGCACCGCGCACTCGACGCACGGGCTGATCGTCGACGGGCGGGTCAACACGCTCTCCGCCTACAAGCTCTACCTCAACGAGATGGACGGTGCCGGCCTGTGGTTCCGGAACACGATGGGCTCGGCCGACCCGGAGTTCGCGACGTTCTATGGCCTGGAAATCGAGCGGCCGTTCTTCGAGGCCGTCCAGATCGCGGTCGGAAACCGGTTCTATTTCACCGACGCCCAGCTTTTCGGTTCGGCGACGCGCACCAACGTCACGATCGCTGCCCCGGTGACCAGCGTCTCGTTCTCGGGCGGATGGAGCCGTGATGCTGCCGGCTCGGGATTCGACGTGTCCGGCCAGCAGGTCAGCATCAACGCGGTCGATGTCGAGGGCAACAACGGCGCCGGGATCCAGCTCAACGGCACGAGCCGGGTCGTGAGCGTAGTCGGCAACAAGGTGCGCAGCAACCCGACCG
>VAZT01000620.1 GCA_005884825.1 Alphaproteobacteria bacterium | reverse complement strand
TCCAACAATCTTCCTTCGCGACATTCGCGCTCGCGCCGGCAAAGGACGTCGTGAAGATCCGCCGCGACGCGCCGGTGGACATGCTCGGCCCGCTCGGCTGCGGGCTGCAGACCGGCGCCGGCGCCGTCCTCAATGTCATGCAGCCTCGCGAAGGCCAATCGATCGCGGTCTACGGCGTCGGCGGCGTCGGGCTCGCCGGGCTGATGGCCGCCAGGATCGCGGGGTGCGACCCGATCATCGCGGTCGACCGCCTGCCGGCCCGTCTCGCGCTCGCGCGCTCGCTCGGCGCGACGCACACGCTGGAGAGCAAAGGGACGGAGACCCTAAGGGAAATCCGCACGATCACCGGCGGCGGCACGCATTTCGCACTCGAGACCTCTGCCGTGCCTGAGGTCTTCCGTCTTGCCGTCGATGCCTTGCGCGGTCTCGGCATCTGCGTCCTCGTCGGCAGCGCCCGCGCCGGTACCGAAGTCACCTTCGAGATGCCGTGGCTGCAGGGCGGGCGCACCGTGCGCGGCGTCATCCAGGGCGACAGCCACCCGCGCGACTTCATCCCGCGCCTCGTCGATCTGTTTATGGAGGGCCGCTTCCCGCTCGACCGGCTCGTGACGCGCTACGCGCTCGCCGATATCAACCGCGCCGCCGCCGATGCCGCCTCCGGCGCTACCATCAAACCGGTCCTGACCCTGCCGCATTAACCGGGCAAAATACCGTAGGATGGGTTGCCCGCGGCGGAGGCCGGGGAAATCCATCATTTTCAATCCGGCTTCACCACAGAGACACGGAGGGCACAGAGAAGCTTACTCCCAATCTCGGTGTCCTCTGTGCCTCTGTGGTGGATTCTTTTGGTGGGTTTCGCCTCGCTCAACCCACCCTACGATTTTTGATGCGAGCCGTAGGGCGGGTGGAGCGCAGCGCAACCCGCCAATCCGCCTTCATTCACCATGCGACAGTGAGGCGATGAGAGCACCGCGCCGCGCAATCTCGCTGTCTCACTGCCTCGTTGTAAATTTTGATGGGTTACGCTTCGCTAACCCGCCCAGCGAATTCGATGCGAGCCGTAGGGCGGGTGGAGCCCGGCGCGAACGGGGCGTAATCCCCCGATGCGCACGCCTATTGCGTAGCCGCGTATAACTCGGCAAAAGGCGTGCCGCTCGACACCTGCGCGACGAGCCGCGTGACCGCCGCCGCGCCGCCCTTCCTCGACATCCACTCGGCCACCCGGCAGGCGGCCTTGGCATAGAGTTGCTTCGTGTCAAAGCGGCCGACTTCCCGAATCCATTCGAACCTCCCGGTCGGCAGCTCCTCGTCGGAGCGGACCAGACACCGCTCCGGCGCATTGGCCGGCGCGAGGTAACGCCGGTCGTCCGAGACGACGACAGCGACCCCCTCATCAAACCACGCCGGGATTGCGCCCATCAGAAACCGGAGGCGGCCGAGCCGGTGACGCAGCTCCATGTGCGACAGCTCGTGCGCGGCGATAACCGGATCGATGCCGTGCGGCGACAGCTGCAGCGCCACGTCGAACCAGGCGGTGCCGCGTGAGCCGATGCCCCCGATCCGCCGGTAGCAATCGTCACTGACGCAAACCAGAACGCGCGGCTGCGTATCGGCGCTGCCGTAGAACGCGGCGACCCGGTTGCGG
>VAZT01000119.1 GCA_005884825.1 Alphaproteobacteria bacterium | reverse complement strand
ATGATGCGGTGCTCGGAGGTGCCGCGCCGCCCACCGGGCTGCTGGAGCCGGCCCATGCGCCCAAGCTTCACGTATCATCAACATATTGTGTTTGGCTCCTAGAGTGCCCGCAGCATATATTAGATTGCGCAAAAACCCAATAGAAATGTAGGTTAAGATCTGGAATGCCAAAGCTGATCGGTGTGAAGACGCAGAGCTTATTGGAAGGAGCTGCATCGGCGCGGCGTTCTGCCGCAGTACGGTAGATTCTATGCGAAATCGGCAACCATCGCGTTCTGGTCAACAATGCCGGGATCGGCCAGGGCTCGATCCTGGCGACCAGCGGCGCTGCCGCCCGCGGAAGCGGCGGAGTAGTGCGGCGCACCGATCGCCTGGAAGAGCATCGCGACAATGCCGATCGAGCCGAATTGAGGGAGTTGGACATGAGGACCGGGGCCAATGCCGCACAGCAGGAATATTGGAACAGCGTCGCCGGCCCGCGCTGGGTCGGGCTCGCCGGCTATGTCGAAAAGCGCGTGGAGCGGGTCAACGATCTGCTGCTGGCGCGATCGGCGGTCACGCCTGGAGAAAAGGTGCTTGAGGTCGGCTGCGGCACCGGCGCCGCCACGGTGCCCTTGGCCGAGGCGGTCGGCGGCACTGGCGAGGTCGTCGGGATCGACATCTCCGAGCCGATGCTGGCGGCCGCGCGCGAGCGGATTTCGCAGAGCGGGTTGCGCAACATCACACTGTTGCGGGCAGACGCGCAAGTTCATGCCTTCGAGCCCAACCGCTTCGACCTGATCGCGTCGCGCTTTGGCGTGATGTTCTTTGCCGATCCGGTGGCCGCTTTCCGGAACCTGCTCGGTGCAATGAGGCCCGGTGGGCGGCTGTGTTTTGCGTGCTGGGCCTCCCTCGAGGAAAACCGGCACTGGCTGATCCCCTACGACGTCGCGCTGCGGCACTTGGGACCACCGGCGCCGAAGCCTCCCCACGCACCGGGGCCCCTGGCTTTCGCCGATCCGGAATACGTGCGCTCGGTCCTCGAACGGGCGGGGTACGAAGGCATCGAGATCCGGCGCGAGACGCCCGACATGATCGGCGCGAGCCCCGAGGAGGAGGCTGAGCACGCCTACATAATGGGTCCCTCGGGCCGGCTGATCGAGGAGAAGAAGCCGCCGGAAAGCGTCCGTGAGCTGATCAAGCAGGAAATGACCGAGGCCTTGGCAGCCTATGCGAAAGGCGGAGAGATGGTGCTTCCTTCTACTATCTTTCTGGTGACGGCCCGCCGCGCCAATGCCTCAGTCCTTTAAAATTCCGACCCAGTCTGGACAGAATGCCGCACGGTGGCTGTAATGGTCCGCCGCTGGCCGTCATCGGGCAATCTCGATGGATGTAGCCGAATGGCTGCGCCGGCTCGGGCTCGAGCAATACGTACCCGCGTTCCGCGCCAACGACATTGACGAGGAGGTATCACGCCGGCTCACGAGCGAGGATCTGCGCGAGCTGGGTGTCACCTCGATCGGCCATCGCCGCAGACTGCTCGACGCCATCGCCGCGCTCGGCACGGCCGAAGCGGCAACGGCGCCCACCCCGGTCCCCATCGCCGCCAGCGAAGCTGAGCGCCGCCAGCTGACGGTGATGTTTTGCGATCTCGTCGGCTCGACGGCGTTGTCGGCGCGCTTCGACCCCGAGGATCTGCGCGAGATTGTCGGCACCTATCATCGCTGCGTCGCAGACACGGTAGGCCGCTTAGCCGGCTTTGTCGCCAAATACATGGGCGACGGGGTGCTGATCTATTTCGGCTACCCGGAGGCGCACGAGGACGATGCCGAGCGGGCGGTCCGCGCCGGGCTCGGCGTGATCGACGCGGTCGGCCAGCTCGCGATGCCGGAACGGCTGAACGTGCGGCTCGGCATCGCCAGCGGGCTCGTGGTCGTCGGCGATCTGATCGGCGTGGGCGCGGCGCAGGAGCGCGGCGTCGTAGGCGAGACGCCGAACCTCGCCGCGCGGCTTCAGGGATTGGCCCAACCGGGCACGCTCGTCATTGCCGACAGCACGCGGCGGCAGATCGGAGCCTTGTTCGAAGTAGAGGATCTCGGGCCGCAGCCGCTCGCCGGCTTTGCCGAACCGCAGCGGGCCTGGCGCGTCGTCGGCGAAAGCGGCGTCGTGAGCCGCTTCGAGGCATTGCGCTCGCAGGCGACGCCGCTAGTCGGACGCGACGAAGAACTGGAATTGTTGCTGCGCCGCTGGCGGCAGGCAAAACCCGGCGAAGGGCGGGTCGTGCTGGTCTGGGGCGAGCCGGGCATCGGTAAATCGCGCCTTACCGCGGCGCTCTCTCAGGCGATCGGAGGCGAGACACACACCCGGCTACGTTATTTCTGCTCGCCGCATCATCAGGACAGCGCGCTCTACCCGTTCATCACCCAGCTCGAACGTGCCGCTGGGTTCGCACGCGACGACACGCCCGACGAGCAGCTCAGCAAGCTGAGGAAGTTGCTTGCGCCGGCTGCACCCAGCGATGAGATCGCTCTCGTGAGCGAGCTGCTGTCGTTACCGAGCTCCGCTGCCGATCTCAATTTGAGCCCGCAGCGCAAGCGCGAGATGCTGTTCGAAGCGCTGCTGCATCAACTCGAAGCCTTGGCGAGGAGCCAGCCCGTCTTGATGGTCCTCGAGGACGCGCATTGGGCCGACCCGACCTCGCGCGAATTGCTCGACCTGACGATCGCCCGGGTGGCGCGCCTTGCTGTCTTGCTCGTGATTACGTTCCGGCCAGAGTTTCAACACGGGTGGGGCGGCGAGCCGCATGTCACCACGCTCGGCTTGAACCGGCTCGCCGGAGCTGACGGGGCGACGCTAGTGGAACGGCTCGCAAGCAGCGCCGGTCTCGCCCGCGAAACCGTCGATGAGATCGTCGAGCGCGCCGACGGCGTGCCGCTTTTCGTCGAGGAGCTCACCAAGGCCGTCCTCGAGACCAACGACCGAGTATTGGCGGCGAGTGGGCTGCCGGACCTCGCGATCCCACCTACTTTGCATGCCTCGCTGATCGCGCGCCTCGATCGGCTCGGGCCGACGGCCAAGGAGGTTGCGCAGGTCGGTTCGGTTATCGGCCGCGAGTTCGGCTATGATCTGATCGAGCAAGTGGCGCGGCGGCCTACACCAGAGTTGCGGCCCGCGCTCCACCGCCTCACCGACGCCGGGTTGCTGTTCTGCCGCGGCACGCCGCCGCATTCCTCCTACCTCTTCAAGCACGCTCTGGTGCAGGACGCCGCTTACAGCACCTTGCTACGCATGAACCGGCAGGAGCTACACGCTCGGGTCGCGGCGGCGCTGGAGGAGCATTTCGCCGACGTTGTCGAGCGCCAGCCCGAACTCTTGGCCCATCATCTGACCGCAGCCGGCGATGCCGAACGGGCTGTCGATCAATGGCTGAAGGCCGGTCAGCATGCCGCCGAGCGCCTGGCGCATCTCGAAGCCATCCGCCATTTCGAGCGCGGTCTAGCAATATTGCCGGTATTGCCGGAAGGCCCAGCCCGTGACGGGCGGGAGATCGAACTGCAATTGGCCCGCGGCCTGTCGCTGATTACCGCAGAGGGCTTCGTGTCTCGGGCGGCGAATGAGTCGTACCGCCGGGCCCGCGAACTTGGCGAGACCTTGGCCGATCCGCGACAGCTGGTCACAGCCGTATATGGCTTGTGGCAATGGGCGGCCGGGTCCGGCGATCTTATCGAAGGCCGCAGCTTGTCGACGACACTGCTCGAATTGACCGCGGCGCACGCGGACGACGACCTGCGCTTGCAGGCGCATCACAGCGCGTGGCCTACCTATCTGCATCGCGGTGAGCCGGCCGCAGCGCGGGAGCACGCCGCGGCAGGGCGGCGGCTGTACGATCCCGAACGCCATCGTTCGCATCGGCTGCTGTTCGGTGGCCACGATCCCGGCGTTTGCGCCCGCATGTTTTACGGGCTCGCCCACTGGGTTCTGGGCTATCCCGAACAAGCGCTCGCGGGTGCCGGGGACGGGCTTGCGCTAGCGGAACAGCTTGTCCATCCGTTGAGCCTTGAGGACGCACTGCTCAACCTCTCGCTACTGCATCTGAGCCGCGGCGAGCCGGAACTCGCGTTACGGCGGCTTGAAGCCGCGCAAACCGTCGCAGTGGAGCAGCGGCTCGGCTTTGTTCGGGAGCCACTTTTTCTGCGGGGCGACGCACTGATTGCGCAAGGCGCTGTTGAAGAGGGCGTTCGCTGCCTACACGAGGGCCTCTCCACGCCGGTGGGCCGGGGGGTATGGCGAACCTACGGGCTCGCTTCATTGGCAAACGGCCTGATGCGGCTCGGCGAATTGGATGAGGCGCTGGCTGCGATCGGCGAGGGTCTACAGCGGATGAAGACCCATGGCGAGCGCCTGTGGGGCTCCGAACTGCATCGGGTCAATGGCCTCGTATTGCTGCACCAGGACAACCTTGAGGAGAGCCAGGCCGCATTCCAAGCGGCGCTTCGCGTCGCTCGGCGGCAGGACGCTAAGTCCTATGAATTGCGCGCCGCCACGAGCCTCGCGCGGCTGTGGGGTGAGCAAGGCCGGCGGACCGAGGCACGCGAACTGCTCGCGCCGGTCTACGGCTGGTTTATCGAGGGTTTCGATACCGCCGATCTGAAAGAGGCGAAGACGTTGCTCGACGAGCTCGCTTGAGCCGGTTTCCAGGGAGTTTGCATCGAATATGAGGTGTTATCGTTTACCGGATTGCCCCAAGCGGGACGGGATCGTCGACGGAGCGGTTTAGCGGGAGGAACTCGGCATCCCCGCGGAATTGGCGCTTTTTGGTCCTCAGCGCTGACGCTGCGGTATGATCAGTGCCACCCTCTTACGTCCACCTGCGCGATAGATTGTGAAATCCGAATCCAGGGTGCACACCGGCAATCCGGAGATTTCGGCGAGGCGCACAACGCAGGCATCGGCGAGAGACATTGGGATATTGCTGTATCGGCGCATCAGGTCGCGCACCGCCTCTGCCTCCGCGTCAAGGTGGAGTGCAATGCGCAAGGCTCCACTTCCCAGGCTCTGGAGCAGCCGCCAGGCTTCAACTTTTTGCCGGGTGAGCAAGAAACAGGTTTCGGTCAATACCGGTTCGCAAGTCAGCAATGGTGGGGTGAGGTTTGCAAATTGTTGAACGGCCCAGTTGTGGCGGGCTTCGTCCGTACAGAAATAGGCCACCAGTGGCCCGGTATCGACTACCGCTCCCGGTATCACCGACCAAACTCTTCCATATATTTCGGGTTTGTCGCATAATCGGCGGGCGCGTCGTTGACGATGCCGCAACAATCCTGCATCAGGTCGTGGACCGAGGGCCTGGTCGGTCGCTGCGCCGAGGTCTCGGGTTCGGGCGCTTCAAGTACGCGCCGGAGCCCCTCCTCGACGAGATCTTTGAGGTTGCGGCCGCGCAGCGCTGCCTCCGCCTTGGCGCGGCGATACAATTCATCGGGGAGGTCGACGGTCGTTCTCATTCCCGACAGCTATGCATATTTATGCTTTTATGGCAAGCTCTCGCAGCATCGCTTGACCCCCTCGACAAGCCGCCCTGTGATGCCCCGAAGGTAGGAGCAATCCCCGCATGAAATTCGGCAATTTCCTGTTTCCGGACTGCCGCGACCCGGCGCGCGACGGCGCGGTGATCGACGAGACGTTGCGCGAGGCTTGGCTGTCGGACGAGCTCGGCGTGGATGTGATCTGGCTCGCCGAGCACCACTTCGACGGGATCTGCGCCTATGTCGACCCGATCAGCTTTGCCGGTGCGCTGGCCACTTCGACGCGACGCAGCAAGATCGGGTTCGCGGTCGTGCAGACGGCGCTGCATCATCCGGTCCGCCTCGCCGAGCAATTGGCGCTCCTCGACAACATCACCAAAGGGCGGCTCGTCGTCGGTCTCGGCCGCGGCTCCTCGTACAACATCTACGATTACCAGGGCTTCGGCATCGACCATCACGAGGCGCAGGAGCGCCTGGAGGAGGCGGAGAAGATCCTGGTGACTGCGTGGACCGGCGAAGCGTTCAGCCACCATGGCAAGTTCTGGCATCTCGATGTTCCGATGCTGCGGCCGCGGCCCTATACAAAGCCCCATCCGGTGCTGGTCCGCGCCGCTTCGGGCGAAGCCTCGATGCTCGAACTCGCCCGCCAGGGCCGGCCGTTCCTAATGAACGTGCAGTCGATGGCAGTGACTAGCCGGCGCGTCGAGCTCTACCGCAAGACGATGCGCGAGGCCGGCTATGGCGAGGAGCGGATCGCGCGCACACTTGCGGAGTGCTGGGTGTGGCGGAATGTGTTTGTCGCAGAAACCGATGCCGAAGCCGAGCACGTCGGGGTGCCGTCCTTTCGGGTAATGGTCGAGGCGCGGGCGGCGCTGCGCAACCGCATCTTTCGCGAGACCGGTATGCGCATCGCGGTGCCGGAGAGCGATCTGCCTTCCGCGCGGGCCACGGTCGAGCACGGTTTCATCCACGGCTCGCCGGCGCGCGTCGCCGAAGCGATGGCGGATATCGACCGGCTCGGCATCGGCGGCGTCATCGCATCCTTCCGCCTCGGACCGATGCCGCACGAGACGGCGACCAGCAGCCTGAGGCTGTTCATGCAGCAGGTCGCACCGGAAATTCGCCGCAGCTCCCCCGCGCCGATGCGGAACTAACCTGCCATAATCCGCGGCCTCTCGCTGTTTCCCTCGCCCTGAAGATGCGCCGCCTGTCCACCAAGCAGGCGCGCTTCAAGGATGGCTGCGAGGTCCTGGTGCATGTGAAAATACTGTGGACCGGGCGGCTCGGCAGCTGCCAGCGGCTCGGGCATTCTGCCGCCGACGATCGCATCGACGACATCGCCGAGCAGCGCCAGCTGAGCACGGTCGACAGCGTCGCGAAGCGCCGCGATTGAGCCGCATCCCGAGATGTCCACGTCCCGCGTCGCGAGTATCGGGCCGGTGTCGATGCCGGTGTCGATCAAATGCACCGTGCAACCGACCGGCGCCCCGTCGAGCGCCGCCCATTCGGCGACGTTCATCCCGCGATAGGCCGGGAGCAGGCCCATATGCGCGTTGAGGACGCCGAGCGGAAACGCATCGATCAACGGCCGGCGCAGCAGGCCGGCGCCGGCGTGAATACCCAGATCGGGGCCGAGGGCTTTTATGCGAGCGACGGCATCGGCGCTATCGAGCGGGCCGGTTTCGAGAAACGCGATGGCGCGTGATCGGCAATAGGTCGGCACGTCGACCGGCGGCCCTTCCTGCGCCGCCGGTTCCACTGCGCTGTCGTTTGCCGCGCTGAGGCGGGCAGCGATCCAGCTCAGTCCTTCATTCCGTAAGCGGCGCCGCAGCCTCGCTGGTGCCGGCTCTGCCGCCGGATGCTCGACGACCACGGTCAGGTTGCCGATGTCGCGCCCGCGCCATGCGTTCAGCATCTGCGGGACCTTTTGCGAGCGTACGGTCGTCAGCATCACAGTATTGAGGCGACGCGCCGGAGCTGATGCAAAGCCTCGTCCAATCGGGCCTCTTGATGTACCTGCAGTGGCAGCAAACTTCGCCGGCTCGGTCCGCAGCTCCGACAATGCGCGCCGCTTTTCGAGCAATGCGTCGATGAAGTATTTCGCTGCCCAGTTCGGCACGGCGCCTTCGATATAGGAGCCGTGAATCGGATCGGAACCGGGGATGCCGCCGAACAGACCGGGATTTCGATTGCGCATGGGCTGGGCGAGTTTGACCAGGTCGATCGCTTTCAATGCCGCATTGACCAACCGTAGATTGCGCGACCGCCTATGCAGGCGAAACCAAATCAGCGCCATCTGGCAATTGCCGGTCAGACATGCGAAGCGACTGCGCCCCCTCCAGTCACTGCCGATCAGCCCGGGCAGAAACCGCGACAATTCCAGGCGCCGAGCCAGCCGTTCAGCCGCCGCACTAGCGGCAGCAATACCGTCGCTGCGGCCGAGAATTTCGGATGTGGTTAGAATGCCGGCGAGGGTGTAGGCAATCGTGTGGGTGAAAGCGTTCTCCGCCAGGTGCTGCTCCTCGTCGAAACCACAGAGCGCGATCCAGTCATTGTCCCGTTGGTGGCCGAGCGTCCAGTCCAGGTGCCGGCCGGCTGCCGCCAATGCCGCGCGATCGGCCGCATACTCCCCCCATTCGGCCAGCCAGCACGCCAGATGCGCCGAATAGGTCGCGGCAAACTCTCCATAGAAATGTCGGCGGAACGCCCCGTCCGTATCCTGCACGCTCAACAGCCAGCGCATCGCCCGTTCGGCCGCAATACGCACCTCGTCGTCACCGGTTTCGCGATGCCATGCGGTCAGTCCATGCAATATTTGACCGGTGTTGAAGGGTGACGGAGCGGTGCGGTTATCGGCGATTTCGAGCCCCGGAAACCCGCCGTCCGGCAATTGCACAGACAACAGGAATCCCACCGCCCGCTCGGCGCGCTTCCGGAAGCCGGCTCCCGGCAACGCGCGGCTCAAGGCGAGAAAGGTCGGTACGATGTACCCCGTCGTCTCCGGGTACGACGACGTCCACCCGCGATTGAGCTGGTATCGGCCGGCGACGCCACCGTCCGACTGAGAATCCTGCGCTGCGGCCAGCCACTGGGCCGCCGCGCGCAAATGATTCTCGTCAGTAAATCCGTGCCGGAGGTTGCGCTCGCGATCAAATGCTTGGCTCAGCAGAAACGCCGGATGCCCGCGGGCCCACGCACGGTAACGCGCCAAACGTTTAAGATCCACAAGCATCCCCGCAGCCGATTGCAACAAGAGATTTCTCTCTATAGGAACAGATCAGGCGATTACCTGTCGAGCATGGTGTAACACTCCGACGTGAACCGGCGGTTAGCATGCCTCCGCGGCAATTTTAGGAGCAGTTCGTGAGCACCACCGTAATCCGTAATGCCGATTGGGTCATCGCATGCGACAAGGCCGCCTGCCATACTTACCGGCGGAACATCGATATCGTCTTTTCCGACGACCGGATCACGTTCGTCGGGCGGGATTACGGCGGCCCGGCTGAGCGGGTGATCGACGGCAAGGATCGGCTGGTATTGCCGGGGCTCATCGACATCCATTCGCACCCCGAGCACGAGCCGCTCTATCGCGGCGTGCGCGAGGAGCACGGCGTGCGCAACATGCACATGACCGGGCTCTACGAGCGCTCGCAGGCGTTCTCCGCGCCGGACGACGAGGCCCGTGCGGCGAGCGCCGAATTCGCCTATTGCGAGCTGCTGCTCAGCGGCGTCACCTCGCTCGTCGACATATCGCCCGCGTGGGACGGTTGGATCGACCTGTTCGCCAGGAGTGGCATGCGCGGCTTTGTCGCCCCCGGCTTCGCCTCGGCGCGCTGGCGGCTCGACAATGATTTCGAGCTGAAATTCGCCTGGGACGAAGCGCGCGGCCGCGCCGGCCTCGCAACGGCGCTGGACGTGATCGAGCGCGCCGGCCGGCACCCGAGCGGCCGGCTCTCCGGCGTCGTATCGCCGATGCAGATCGAGAATTGCACTGCGGAACTACTGCGCGACAGCCGCGATGCGGCCCGCGAACGCGGCATTCCATGCCCTGTTTCTCGATACGCATTCCTGGATCCGCTGGTGGACGAAGACCGACCTCGGGCTGATTGCCGATCATGGCTGCTCGGTCGCGCATTGTCCGACGCCGTTCGCCCGCTATGGCCAGGTCTTGGAAAATTTCGGCGACTATCTCCGGGCCGGCGTCAATATGGGTCTGGGGACCGACACGACGCCGCACAATTTGGTCGAGGAGATGCGCAAGGCGGCGGTGCTCGCCCGCATTGCCGCGCGCGACATCATGACGGTGACGACTTCCGATCTGCTTCACGCGGCGACAATCGGCGGCGCCAAAGCGTTGATGCGCGACGACCTCGGCCGGATCGCGCCCGACGCGAAGGCGGACATCGTTCTCGTCGATTTGACGGTCCCGCAGATGAGGCCGGTGCGCGACCCGCTGCGCTCCTTCATCTACCATGCGGCAGACCGCGCCGTGCACGATGTCTTTGTCGACGGGCAGC
>VAZT01000118.1 GCA_005884825.1 Alphaproteobacteria bacterium | reverse complement strand
TCCTCCGCCTTCCAGCTATGGAGAAGCCAGGGGGAACTGCAATGCTAAAGCTGACGATTACCTTACTCGCCGGTGCGCTCGCCTTTGCGTGCCTGCCAGCGTTCGCCGTAGACCTTCCAGACTACGGCTCGAAGAATTTCAGCCCGTCGGGGGACACGCCCAGTTACTTCGCCAACGAGGCCGCTCCGGTATCCGCCAGGACCGCGGATACAACCCAGGGCGATTGGTCTGCCGTTGATGAAATGGCCCCGGTACGGCCGAGCTTCGAGGGGTCCCGCTCGGCACATGGCCGTGGGCGACACCACGGTAGATATTCCGTCGTCCAAAATTCCGGCCGACATGGCGCGGGCAGATACAGCGCGGCTAGATACGGCGGCAGGGCGGTCAGGGCGGTCAGGGCGACGAGCGCGAAGCACGGCAGGCCGAGCGCCAGACACGCGAGTTCCGGTGCGGCTCATTATACGGTGAGCTGACCACCGCACGGCCTGTCCAGCGCCCGGTCTCTGCGGCGTTGGACAGAGCGCTCCCTGCCGCCATATAAGCGGCGCGATGGGCAAGGTCCCGTTTTTCAAAATGCACGGGCTCGGCAACGATTTTGTCGTGCTCGATTTTCGCCGCGGCGCGATCCCTCTCGGCGCCGCAGCCGCACGCAGGCTCGCGGATCGGCGGACCGGCATCGGATGCGATCAGGTCATTCTGCTCGAGCCGCCGCGCCACCCCGCGGCCCAGGTTCTGATGCGCATCCGCAATGCGGATGGCAGCGAGTCCGAGGCTTGCGGCAACGCCAGCCGCTGCGTCGCCGACTTGCTCCATCGCGAGACCCGGGACCCGCGGATGCGGATCGAGACCGCGGCGGGTCTGCTCGAAGCGGAGGCGCTGACCGACGGGTCATTCGCGGTCGATATGGGACCGGCGCGGATGGCTTGGCATGAGATCCCGCTGTCCCGCGCGATGGACACCGGTCGGGTCGACTTGACATTGGGTCCTCTGAGCGAGCCGGTCTGCACCAGCATCGGCAACCCGCACGCGACCTTTTTTGTGGATGACGTCGACGCGGTCAATCTGGCGGCGCTCGGGCCGGCATTCGAACATGATCCGATCTTTCCGGAACGCGCAAATATCGGCATCGCCAAAATCGGTGATCGCCGCAGCATCCGGCTGCGCGTATGGGAACGCGGCGGCGGGATCACCCCGGCGTGTGGCACGGGTGCCTGTGCTGCGCTCGTTGCCGCCCACCGGCGGGGGCTCACCGAGCGCCGCGCCGACGTCGAGCTCGATGGCGGCGTGCTCGACATCGCTTGGCGCGCGGATGGCCATGTGATCATGACAGGGCCGGCAACGCTCAGCTTCGAGGGCGTCTTCGACGCTGACCTGCTGACGGCGGGCTGAGCGTCATGCATGAGAACGAGGTCATCACCTTCGGCTGCCGGCTGAACGCGTTCGAATCGGAGGTCATTCGTCGCGCCGCGGCCGCCGCCGGGCTGACCGGTGCGGTTATCGTCAATACTTGCGCGGTTACTGCCGAGGCCGAGCGGCAAGCACGCCAGGCAATCCGCCGCGCGCGCCGACAGCACCCCGAGGCGAGAATTGTCGTAACGGGTTGTGCCGCCCATTTGTCGCCGGAACGCTATGCCGCGCTGCCCGAAGTCGACCGCGTACTCGACAATCAGGCGAAGCTGTTGCCGCAAAGCTATCTGCCAGAGAACGCCGCGCTCCCCGATCCGATCGAAACCGCGCCGCACCTCGTCGACGGCTTCGAGGGCAAATGCCGCGCCTTTCTGCAGGTCCAGCAGGGCTGCGACCACCGCTGCACCTTTTGCATTATCCCCTATGCTCGGGGAGCCAGCCGATCGGTCCCGATGGGGATCATCGCCGATCAGGCCCGCCGTCTGGTCGCGGCCGACTACCAGGAGATCGTGCTCACCGGTGTCGATATGACCGCCTATGGGACCGACCTGCCCGGAAGGCCCAGCCTCGGACAGATGGTGAGGCGTCTACTTGCCGCCGTGCCCGAACTGCAGCGTCTGCGCCTCTCCTCCCTCGACCCGGCGGAGATCGACGCTGAACTTTGGCGGCTGCTGGAC
Source organism: Alphaproteobacteria bacterium (assembly GCA_005884825.1). Classification (GTDB taxonomy): domain Bacteria; phylum Pseudomonadota; class Alphaproteobacteria; order ATCC43930; family CGMCC-115725; genus AP-15. The sequence goes on along the minus strand of VAZT01000118.1, from coordinate 6,615 downwards.
GAAGAGGAGCGGTTGATGCCGCACCTGCACCTGTCGTTGCAAGCCGGCGATGATCTTATTCTAAAGCGCATGAAGCGGCGCCACTCCCGCGATCAAGCGGTGGCTGTTGCGCAGCACGCCCGAGCATTGCGTCCCGAGGTGGCGCTCGGCGCCGACCTGATCGCCGGGTTTCCGACCGAGACGGAGGAGATGTTCGGCCGCACCGTCGACTTGATCGGCGAATGCGGGCTCGCCTTTGTCCATGTATTTCCCTACAGCATGCGGGCGGGGACACCCGCGGCCCGCATGCCGCAATTGCCCGGGGCCGTGATCAAGGAGCGTGCCGTGAGGTTGCGGGCGGCAGCGGAGGCCGCTCTTGCTGCGGAACTGTCCGCTCGGGTCGGCAGCGAAACCGATGTCCTGATCGAGCGCCCCGGCATGGGCCGCGCCCCGTTCTATGCTGCAGTGATCTTCACGACTCGCGGCGCCGTCGGGACGGTTCAGCGCATGCGCCTTATCGGGGCCAGCGGGCGCAATCTTATCGGAGCAGCCGTTCAATGAGGTTCTGGAGACACCTTACTCCCGAACCGGTTCCCGGACCCGATCCGGGGGCCGATGCCGTCGCGGAAGACACAGAAAACCGTAAGTCGGAGGAGGAGACGGCAGCAGCAGAACTGCAACCGGCGCCTTCACCCGAACCCGACGCGACCGAGAAGAATTCCACTGCCGAGGCTCCGTCGGGCGATGCGGACCAGGAGGAGCGCGGGTTGTGGAGCGGCGGTTTCTGGCGGCGCGGCGTGCCGGCGGCTCAGCCGCAACAAGCCGCTTCCTCAGAGCCCTTCGAACCCGCGACGGTAGAGATTCCTCCTGGAAACACCGAAGCCCAGGAACGCCGCGGCTGGTTCGCCCGACTCAAGGCGGGGATGGCGCGCAGCTCGGAGCGGCTGAACGCAGGCATCAACACGATCTTCAACCGCCGCCGGCTCGATGACGCGGCGCTACTCGAGCTCGAAGAATTGCTGATTGCGAGCGACATGGGTACCGGGATCGCCGCCGAGGTCACCGAGGAACTGCGCCGGACCCGCTTCAACCAGGAAGTCTCTCCCGAGGAGGTCCGCGGCGCGCTTGCCGAGGAAGTCATTCGTCTCGTCGAGCCGGTGATGAAGCCGCTGCGGCTCGATCTCGGGCGCAAGCCGTTCGTAATTCTCGTCGTCGGCGTCAACGGCAGCGGCAAAACGACAACGATCGCCAAGCTCGCCAAGCAATACCGCGACGCGGGACACGACGTGATGCTCGCGGCCGGCGACACGTTCCGCGCCGCAGGGGTGGAGCAATTGCAGATCTGGGGCGAGCGCACCGGCTGCCGGGTCATCACCCGCCCCGCCGGGTCTGATGCGGCTGGGCTCGCCTACGAGGCCTTCGAGCAGGCCCGCGACGAGGGCAGCGAGATTTTGCTGATCGACACGGCCGGGCGGCTGCACAACAAGGCCAATCTGATGTCGGAATTGCAGAAGATCGTCCGCGTCCTCAAAAAGGTCGATCCGCAGGCACCGCATTCGGTATTGCTCGTGCTCGACGCGACGACGGGCCAGAACGCACATGCGCAGGCGGAAATCTTTCGCGAGATGGTCGGCGTCACCGGCATCATCATGACCAAGCTCGACGGCACCGCGCGCGGCGGTGTTCTGGTGTCATTGGCTGAGAAATATGGGATTCCGATCCACGCCATCGGGGTCGGCGAGACCGCCGACGATTTGCGCCCGTTCGAGGCGCGGGCATATGCCCGCAGCCTCGTCGGGCTCGATCCCTAACAGCGTCAGTCGAGGGCGGCGAGCATATCGGCGCTGACCAAGGTCACACCCCCGTCGCTGCAATAGAACCGTTTCGCGTCCAGCTCCGGATCTTCACCGATCACCAGCCCCTCCCTGATCCGGCAGCCGCGGTCGACGACTACCTTGCTCAGCCGCGCGTGGCGCCCGACGAGGACGTCCGGCAGCAGCACCGCCTCGCAAGTCTGGACGTATGAGTTGACGCGGCAATTCGAAAACAGCAGTGACCGGCGGACCGTAGCGCCGGAAATAATGCAGCCGCCGGAGACCATCGAGTCCACTGCCATGCCGCGCCGGTCGTCGTCGTCGAACACGAATTTCGCCGGCGGCAACTGCTGCTGATAGGTCCAGATCGGCCAGTTCGGGTCGTAGATGTCGAGCGAGGGGGTCGGCGAGACGAGATCCAGGTTGGCCGCCCAATAGGCATCCACGGTCCCAACGTCGCGCCAATAAGCCTCGGCTTCCGGTGTCGTCTTGACGCAACTCTCCTCGAAGGAGTGAGCAACCGCCAGACCGCGGCTGACCAGGTGAGGAATCACGTCTTTACCGAAATCATGGCTCGACCCCGCGTGCCGGTGATCGCGTTCGAGCTCGGCATAAAGGAAGTCGGCGGAGAAGATGTAGACACCCATGCTGGCGAGCGCTCGACCGGGTTTGCCGGCCATAGCGGGAGGATTTTTGGGTTTTTCCAGGAAGTCGGTGATCGCCATCGAATTGTCGACCGCCATGATCCCGAAGTCGGAAGCCTGCTCGATCGGCACCTCGACACAGGCGACCGTGCAACCGGCGCCTTTGTCGATGTGATCGGCGAGCATGTTCGAGTAATCCATTTTGTAAATATGGTCTCCTGCTAAAACGATAAAGTATTCCGGCCCGGCGGCACGAAAGATATCGAAGTTCTGATACACCGCGTCCGCGGTCCCGCGGTACCAGGTCGCCTCGTCCAGGCGCTGCTGCGCCGGCAGAAGGTCGAGAAATTCGTTCATCTCCGGGCGCAGAAAAGACCAACCCATCTGCAGGTGGCGCAACAAGCTATGCGCCTTGTATTGGCTCAAAATACCGATGCGACGCACCCCCGAATTGATGCAATTCGACAATGCGAAATCGATGATGCGGAACTTGCCGCCAAAAAACACGGCCGGCTTGGCGCGGCGGTCGGTCAATTGCCTCAGCCGGCTGCCGCGACCGCCCGCAAGCACGAGCGCGATTGACCGCTGCGCCAGTCTCTGTTGGATGCGAGCGCTCGACAGCATTTGCGCGTCCCTTCTCCGAGCGGTGGGGTAGGTAAAAGGAGACGGTGCGCGAGTGGAGCGCTGGCGTCAACGTCGAGCGCGAAGCAGGTAAGGCAGTTCGATTATCGCGTGGTTTCGGCGAGCGCCTGCAACTCGGCCTGGAGGATGTTTTGCTGGCGTTCCATGCGGCGTAGCTCGACGAGCAGGCTGTCGCGTTCGGAGCCGGTGGCGCGGGCAACCTGCTCGCGCAGGCTCGGGAGATTGCCTTGGACGGTCTGCAGTTCCGCCTCGATCGCGCCGCGGTCGAGTTCGTCCGGCGGCAGGGCCTCATCGGCGAGCACGGTGCAGCGCTCCGGCGTCACCTCGGCGATGCCGCTGACGACGAAGATGCGCCGGGCGACCGTTTGCCCCTCGTAAATATCGATTGTTCCGGGGCGGATCGAGGAAATCAGCGGCGCGTGGCCGGGCAGAACGCCAAAATTGCCCTCGGTGCCGGGGACCACGACCATCTCGACCATTTCCGACAGCAACAGGCGCTCGGGCGTAACCAACTCGAACTGCACGCGATCAGCCACTGACGGAACGATCCGGCTCAGGCCGCTTCGGCTGCCATTTTGCGCGCCTTGGCGATCGCCTCGTCGATCGTGCCGACCATGTAGAAGGCGCTCTCCGGCATGTCGTCGTGGTCGCCGGCGACGATCCCTTTGAACCCCTTGATCGTGTCTTCGAGGTTGACGAGCACGCCGGGGGTGCCGGTGAACACTTCGGCGACGTGAAAGGGCTGCGATAAGAAGCGCTGGATCTTGCGGGCCCGGGCGACGGTCAGTCGGTCCTCTTCGGAGAGCTCGTCCATGCCGAGGATCGCGATAATGTCCTGCAGCGACTTATAGGTCTGCAGCACGCGCTGGACATCGCGCGCCACCTTATAATGGTCATCACCGATGACCCGCGGATCGAGCAGCCGGGAAGTCGAATCGAGCGGGTCGACCGCGGGATAGATGCCGAGCTCGGCGATCTGCCGCGATAGCACGGTGGTCGCGTCGAGATGGGAGAAAGTCGTGGCAGGAGCCGGATCGGTCAGATCGTCTGCCGGAACATAGATCGCCTGCACCGAGGTGATCGACCCTTTCTTCGTGCTGGTGATCCGCTCCTCGAGCGTCCCCAAATCGGTCGCTAATGTCGGCTGGTAGCCAACCGCCGACGGCATGCGGCCGAGCAGCGCCGATACTTCAGAGCCCGCCTGCGTAAAACGGAAGATGTTGTCGACGAAGAAGAGCACGTCCTGGCCTTCCTCGTCGCGGAAGTATTCGGCCAGGGTGAGCCCAGATAGACCGACGCGGGCGCGCGCTCCCGGCGGTTCGTTCATCTGGCCGTAGACAAGCGCCGCCTTGGAGCCCGGTCCGTCGATGTTGATGACCCCCGATTCCATCATCTCGTGATAGAGGTCGTTGCCCTCGCGGGTGCGCTCGCCGACGCCGGCGAACACCGAGTAGCCGCCATGCGCCTTGGCGATGTTGTTGATCAACTCCATGATGATCACGGTCTTGCCGACCCCGGCGCCGCCGAACAGGCCGATTTTGCCGCCTTTCGCGTAAGGCGTCAGCAAATCGACGACCTTGATCCCGGTGACCAGGATCTCCGCTTCGGTCGACTGATCGACAAATTCCGGCGCCGATCTGTGGATCGGCGATCGCTGTTTCGTCACCACCGGGCCCCGCTCGTCGACCGGTTCGCCGATAACATTCAGAATGCGGCCCAATGTTTCCGGACCGACCGGCATCGTAATCGGACCGCCGGTGTCGACCACTTCGGCGCCCCGCACCAGCCCGTCTGTCGTGTCCATCGCGATCGTGCGCACGACGTTCTCGCCGAGCTGCTGCGCCACTTCGAGCACCAGTGTCCGGCCGCTGTCTTTGAGCTCCAGTGCGCTCAAGATTGCCGGCAGCTCGCCATCGAAATGCACATCGACAACAGCGCCGATGACCTGGGTGACTGTGCCGATAGAATTCCTTGCCATACTTTACAATATCCCCGTGCAGAACATCACAGCGCCTCGGCCCCGGAGATGATTTCGATCAGCTCCTTGGTGATCACGGCCTGACGCGTGCGGTTGTAGTTGAGGGTCAGCCGGTCGATCATCTCGCCGGCATTGCGGGTGGCGTTGTCCATCGCGGTCATGCGCGCGCCTTGCTCGCTCGCGGAGTTCTCGAGCAGCGCCGTAAATATCTGGACCGCGAGGTTCTTGGGCAGGAGTTCGTCGAGGATTTCCTCCTCCGACGGCTCGAATTCGTAAACCGCACCGGCGCGCACCCCCACTTCCTCCTCGGCGCCGGTTTGCGCTGCGGCCGCGGGCGCAAAGGGGATCAGCTGCTGAACCGTAACGATCTGCGTCATCGCCGAGCGAAAACGGTTGTAGATGATCGTGCAGACATCGAAGGCGCCGGCCTGATAAAGCACCAGAACGCGCTCGGCAATGTCGTGCGCTTCGTCAAAGGAGACGCGGCGCCGGCCAATTTCGGTCAAGCTGTCGCGGATCACACCGCCGTAGTCGCGGCGCAGCCCGTCGCGCCCCTTGCGGCCGATGATTAACAGCATGACCTGTTTGCCGGCCGCCTCGATCTCGCGAATTCGGCGCCGCGCCTCGCGCAGGATCGAGGCGTTGAAGCCGCCGGCGAGACCGCGATCGGACGTCGCGACGACAATCAGATGTGTCTCCTCTTTGCCGGTGCCGACGAGCAGCGGCGGCGCGCCCGGCAGACCCGCCATGCGGCCGGCCAGCGAGCCGAGCACGCGCTCCATGCGCTGCGCATAGGGACGGGCGGCTTCGGCCTGCTCCTGCGCACGGCGCAGCCGCGAAGCGGCGACCATTTTCATCGCCGAGGTGATCTTTTGGGTCGACCTGACGCTGCGGATGCGTAGCCGCAGGTCCTTTAGGCTCGGCATCGCGGTGGGCTCGGGCTCGGATCAGGCGAAGGTCTTGACGAAGGCGTCGAGGAATTCGCTCAGAGCCTTCTCGACCTCAGGCGAGATTTCCTGCTCGCTGCGGATCGCTGTCAGCAGCTCGGGGCGCGTGGAACGCAATTCGCGCAGCATCGAAGATTCGAACCGGCCGACATCCGGCACTGCGATCGTGTCGAGGTAGCCGCGGGTGCCGGCAAAAATCGAGACGACCTGTTCGTCGACTGGAACCGGAGAGAATTGCGGCTGCTTCAGCATCTCGGTCAACCGGCTGCCACGCGCCAGCAGACGCTGCGTCGATGCATCGAGATCGGAAGCGAATTGCGAGAAGGCGGCCATCTCGCGGTACTGGGCCAGCTCCAGCTTGATACGGCCTGCGACCTGCTTCATCGCCTTGATCTGCGCTGCCGAACCGACACGGCTGACCGAGAGCCCGACATTGATGGCCGGCCGAATGCCCTGGTAGAACAGCTCGGTCTCGAGAAAGATCTGGCCGTCGGTGATCGAGATCACATTGGTCGGGATATAAGCCGACACGTCGCCGGCCTGGGTTTCGACGATCGGCAGCGCGGTCAGCGAGCCGGCGCCGTGGTCCTCATTCATTTTCGCGGCGCGCT